>DMID01000195.1 GCA_003449195.1 Lysobacteraceae bacterium
GATCTCGACCAGACGGTCGCCGGGTTGCGGGTTGACCGCCTGCACGATGCGGTCGATGTAGGCGCGCTCGTGCAGGAAATGCTGGCCGAGCGCCTTCTTGGCCGGCAGCACGAAGCCCGGGCCGGTGGCGGAATTCTGCGGATTCATGCGGAAAGTGTACGGTGTGCGGCCATCGCGGCGCAGGTGCGTACCGCGGCAAACAGGCTGGACGGGTCGGCCGTGCCGGTGCCGGCCAGTTCGAGCGCGGTGCCGTGGTCGACCGCCACGCGCGGGTAGGGCAGGCCGAGGGTCAGGTTGACCGCCTGTTCGAAGCCGCTGTACTTGAGCACCGGCAGGCCCTGGTCGTGGTACATCGCCAGCACGGCATCGAAGCCGGCCAGCTTCTTCGGCAGGAAGGCCGTGTCGGCCGGCAGCGGGCCGATCAGGTCATGGCCTTCCGCGCGCAGGGCAGCGAGCACGGGGATGATCAGGTCCAGCTCCTCGCGGCCGAGGTGGCCGTCTTCGCCGGCATGCGGATTCAGGCCGAGCACGGCGATGCGGGGTGTGGCGATGCCGAAGTCGCGGCGCAACGCGGTGGCCGTGGTGGTCACCGCATGGCGCAACGCGGTGGCGGTGATGGCATCGGGCACGGCGCGCAGCGGCAGATGGGTGGTGACCAGCGCCACGCGGACGATGTCGTTGGCCAGCATCATCACCACCTCGACGCTGGCATGGCGGGCCAGCAGCTCGGTGGTGCCGGTGTAGGGGATGCCGCCCTCGTTGATCACCGCCTTGTGTACCGGTCCGGTGACCACGCCGGCAAAACGGCCGGACAGGCAGCCGTCGGCCGCCTGCGTCAGTGCGCCGATCACGGCACCGGCATTGCGTGGGTCGAGATGGCCGAATGCGGACGGTGCGGCATTCGGCACCGGCACCAGCGGCAGTTCGCCGGGCGCACGGGCAATTGCCTCGGGGGCGAGAATGCGCAACGGCAGCCCGAGGGCTGCCGCGGCGGCGTGGAGCGTGTGCGGGTCGGCGAAGCAGACCAGCCGGCAATCCTCGCGTGGCGCCTGCGCCAGCCGGATGCACAACTCCGGCCCGATGCCGGCCGGTTCGCCGGGCACCAGGGCGAGGACGGGCAACACGGCCGGCCTCAGGGAATGTTGCTGGACGAGGCGCTGCCGGGGATGTCGTCGCTGCCGGCGCTGTGCTTCTTGCCGGCCTTGGCGGCTTCCTCGGCGGCACCCGGCGCACCCATCACCGTATCCGGGGTGGCGTTGTCGATGCTCGGATCACCGGTGCGGAAGCTGACGTAGGCTTCGCCACGCAGTTCCAGCAGGTAACGGTTGTACTCGTCTTCCAGCTTGCGGCGGCCGATGGTGTCGCGGACCTGGGCGCGCTGGTTGGCATTGGTGACGTCGGTCTCGCGCGAGCCCAGGCGCTGCACGATGTGCCAGCCGGCATCCGAACGGAACGGTTCGGACACGGCATCGTCGGCCAGCGCGGTGACCTTGCCGCCGAATTCCGGGCCGTAGGCATCGGCCGGGAACCAGCCCAGGTCGCCACCCTGATTGCGGGTGTTGGCGTCGTCGGAGGATTCCTTGGCGACGGTGGCGAAATCGGCACCACCGGCGATGCGCGCGCGCAGGGTGTCGATCTTCGACTTGGCCACGGCATCGGGCTGGGCGTCGTTGACCCGGACCAGAATGTGGCGCGCGTGGTACTCGGTGACCGACTTCTTGTCCGCCTGCGAGCCGTCGCGCTGTTCGATCAGCTTGACCAGCTGGAAGCCGCTGGGCCCGCGGATCGGCCCGATCACCTGGCCGGGCTTCATGTCCTTGAGCAACTGGGAGAACGCGGCCGGGATTTCGTCCGCGCTTCGCCAGCCGAGGTCGCCGCCTTCCAGCGCGTTGGGGCTGTCGGAATAGCGCACGGCGGCGGCGGAGAAATCCATTTCGCCCCGATCCAGCAGGCTCTTGATGCCGTCGATCTTGCTCTGGCCGGTGGCGATCTGCTGCGAAGTGGCGCCTTCGGGCAGGCCGACCAGAATGTGGGCAAGGTGGTACTGGAGGCCACCCGAACCATTGTCGGCGGCCAGCGCGGCGTCCACTTCGGCCTCGCTGACGTTGATGCGGCTCTGGCCATAGCTCTGGCGCAGGCGCTGCACGGTGATTTCGTCGCGGATCGACGCGCGGAAGTCGTCGAAGCCGATGCCCTCGGCGGCCAGTTTCTGGCGCAGCCCGTTGACGTCGGTGCGGTTCTGCTGGGCGATGCTGTTGATCGCGTAGTCCAGTTCCTGGTCGCTGACCTGGATGCCGGTGTCGGCGGCGCGCTCGACCTGCAGCTTCATCAGCACGAGGCGCTCGAGCACTTGCCGTTCGAGCACGTTCTGCGGCGGCAGCTGGTCTTCGTGACCTGCGTACTGCGAGCGGATGTTGGTCAGTGCGCGGTCCAGTTCGCTGCGCAGGACGACGTTTTCGTTGACGACGGCGACGATGCGGTCCAGCGGTTGTGCCGCCGTTTGCTGTGCATGGGCAGCGGTCGCGGAGACGAGCGCCAGCAACACGCCGGCCAGGAATGAGGCGAGAGTCTTGGTCATGGGATCAGGTTCGGATCGTAGTCGTCCCGGTTCGGCGTGGTGTTGCTCGGGGGGACGAGATAGAGGTCGTCGCGGTTGTAGCCGAGAATAGCACGGCGCAGGGTGCGGGCCGTGTCCTGCCCGGCCGAGCCGAGGCCCTTGAGTTCGAACTCGAACTGGATGGCGTTCTGGAGATCGCCTTCGCGGTTGTGCACGTAGCGCCGGGCCAGCACGCGTACCGCCATGCAGCAGCTGTCCCACTGCACGCCGCCGAGGATTTCCAGCGGTTTGCTGTCCATGATCGAGTAGTAATACCGGCCCACCAGGCTCCATGTCGGGTTGATCGGGTACAGGATCGAGGCATCGGCCTGCTCGAGCAGGTCGCGGCGGTAGCGGTAGGACAGGTTGAGGATGCCGTCGTCGCCGATCAGCAGGCGCGAGCGGAAACTGGCCAGGTCCTTCTGGTGGTATTTCGGGTCGTACTGGTAGGCCGCGCCCAGCGTCCAGCGGTCGTTGACCATGTAGCTGGCATCGGCCACCCACGCGGACTTGCCCTTCTCGACCGGGTCCTCGCCGGGCAGCACCACCTCCGAATCATCGAAATAGGTGATCTGGCCGAGGCTGACGGAGAGCTTTTCGCGTCCGTCGGACTGGCGCAGGAAGCGCGAGGTCAGTGCCAGGGTGAGCTGGTTGGCATCGTTCTGGCGGTCCGCGCCGGTGTAGCGGCTGTCGCGGAACAGCTGGCCCCAGCTGAAGGTGAAGTCGCGGGTATCGAAGACCGGCAGGTCCGACTGGTCGCGATACGGCACCTTCAGGTAGAACAGCCGCGGCTCCAGCGTCTGCAGGTAGGGCGTGCCGCCGAACGAGGTTTCGCGGTCGAAATACACGCCGGCATCGATGCTGGCGATGGGCAGGCTGCGGGTTGGATGGGTGTTGCCGTTGAGCTGGTCGGCCAGCTTGCGGTCCAGCTCGTAGGCGGTGTAGCGCCAGGCCAGGGTCGGCGTCACGTACCACGAGGCTCCGCTCAGCGGCACCGACACGTAAGGCTTGACGTCCAGCCGCGCGCCGCCCGGCTTGGCATAGGACACGCCGGTGCGCTCGTAGGTCGTCGGGTCCTTGAGGTTGACGTCGTCGTGCACGAAGCGCACAGCCTCGGCATACAGGCCGGCATCGAACCAGCGGCCGTAGGGTTGCTCCCAGTCGAGGAACAGCCGGGGCTGGCGCGAATACGGCAGTGCCGCCTCGGTGAGGGTGTAGTCGGTCAGCTGCCAGCGGTCGGCCATCACGCCGGCCGTCCAGCCGCGGCCGACGCCGTAGACGCCGACCGTGCTTTGCAGGTTGGACACGCCCACGCCGGCAAAGCGGCTGGCGAAATCCTCGATGTAGCGCTCGTCGCTGACCCAGGCGAGGTTGGCGCGGGCCTGCCACTGGCCGGTGAGGTTGTGGTAGCCGCTGTAGACGAAGCGGCCGCGATCCTTGTCGCGCAGCCTGTCGTCGGGCATGTAGGAGGTATTGAGTTCGCCGCGCCCGCCTTCGTACAGGTAGCGGAACTCGTTCTCCAGCATCACCCCGCGCGAGCTCATGAAGCGCGGATACAGGGTGTCGTCGTAGTTCGGGGCCAGGTTCAGGTAGATCGGCTGGCGGTAATCGAAACCGTTGCGGCCGGACATGCCGATCGAGGGGAACAACAGGCCGGTGCTGCGGCGGTCGTCGATCGGGAACTTGACCCACGGCATGTACATGACCGGCACGCGGCCCATGCGCAGCACCGCGTTGTGGGCCACGCCGAAACCTTCGTCGGTGTCGAAGTCGATACGCGGCGCCTGCAGCTCCCAGGCACGCTGGCTGGGGTCGCAGGTGCTGTAGGTGGAGTGGTGCAGCTCGCCGTTCGCGCCGTCGAGGTCGATCACCTCTGCCTTGCCGTTGCCGCGCCGGGACACCAGTTGGTACTGGATGTCGGTGATGCGGTGGGTGTCTTCTTCCTGATTGCCGGTGGCCTGATCGGCGGTGAGCCGGATCGAGGTGTCCTGATAGCGGACATGGCCCTTGGCCAGGTAGTTGTCGGTGTTGCTGTCGTAGGTCAGGTTGTCGGCGCCGAGGAACTGGTCGCCGCGATGCAGGGCCACGTTGCCGTGGTACTCCGGCGCGGTATTGGTGCCGCTGAGCTGGTCGCCCTCGATGGTGGTGGGCTGCTGGGCGCGGTCCTTGGGCGAGGCATCGCTGGCCGGCTGGCCGGAGAAGTCCGGCAACACGTCGCCGGCCGGGCACAAACCCCAGTTGATCGGCTTGTCGGCGGCCATGGCCGGCAGGCTCAGGGCGATGCCCAGCGGCAGGGGCAACAGGCGGAAGGCGTGGCGCACGCGGTATCGGTCGGGGGTGGAAACGGGCGGCTAGCTTGCCGCAACCACCGGCAAGGGGCAATGAAGGCCGCCGGATGCGTGCGGGCAGGGTTCATGACGGCGGTGCTTGACCGCCGTGTTCAAAGCAGCTCCGCCACGTGTGCCACGCTGCATTCGCGCAGGGCCTCGAGGTCGTAGCCGCCTTCCAGCGTGGAGACGATGCGGCCATCGGCGTGGCGTTCGGCCAGCAGGCGCAGCTCGCGGGTGATCCAGCCGAAATCCTCGGTCTCGATCATCAGGTCGGCCATCGGGTCGCGCATGTGCCCGTCGAAACCGGCCGAGACCATCAGCAGTTGCGGGGTGAAGGCGTCCACCGCCGGCAGCACTTGGTCGGCCCACACGTTGCGGAAGCGTTGGCCGCCGCTGCCGGGCGGCAGCAGCACGTTCATCACGTTGCCCACGCCGCGTTCGTACACGCCGCCGGTATGCGGGAACAGGCCGGATTCGTGGGTGCTGAAGTAATCCACCCTCGGCTCGCGTTCGAAGATGGCCTGGGTGCCGTTGCCGTGGTGGACGTCGAAATCGACGATGGCCACGCGCTCCAGACCGTACACGTCCAGCGCGTAGGCGGCGGCCACCGCGACGTTGTTGAACAGGCAGAAGCCCATCG
>DMID01000208.1 GCA_003449195.1 Lysobacteraceae bacterium
GCCCAGCCCGCCGAGGCCGACCACGCCGACCTTCTGGCCGGGCCCCACCTTCCAGTGTGCCAGCGGCGAATAGGTGGTGATGCCGGCGCACAGCAGCGGTGCCACCGCGGCCAGGTCGGCCTCGGCATGGCGCACGTGCAGCACGTATTTCTCGTCCACCACGACATGGTCCGAGTAGCCGCCGTACGTGTTTTCGCCGCCGAACATCGGGCCGTTGTAGGTGCCGGTGAAGCCGGCCTCGCAGTACTGCTCCTGGCCTTCCTTGCACGAGGCGCACTGGCGGCAGCTGTCCACCATGCAGCCCACGCCGGCGATGTCGCCGACCTTGAAGCCGTCCACGGCGTTGCCGACGGCCGTGACGCGGCCGACGATTTCGTGGCCGGGCACCGACGGGTACAGCGTGTTCTGCCATTCGTTGCGCGCGGTGTGCAGGTCCGAATGGCACACGCCGCAGTAGAGGATGTCGATGCGCACGTCGTGCGGGCCGGGCTCGCGGCGTTCGAACGCGAACGGCGCCAGCGGCAGGTCGGCGGAACGGGCGGCATAGCCGTGGGCATGGCTCATGGGAGGGCTCCTGGTGAAGATGCGTGCGGGGCACGGGACGGCCAGCGTGCGGGCCGTGAAAAAATCGGCCGACAGCATAGACCGGCACGGGTCATGGCCGGATGACGCCAGCGCACTACACTGTTGTCCCCTTGCCGCTTGCCATGCCGATGACTGCCCTGCGCCCCTACCTCGACAAGCGCCCCGTGCTCGGCGCGCGCGTCTACATCGACCCCGCCTGCACCGTGATCGGCGACGTGGCACTGGACGACGACGTGTCGGTCTGGCCGGGCACGGTGATCCGCGGCGACGTCAACTTCGTGCGCATCGGCGCGCGCAGCAACCTCCAGGACGGCACCATCATCCATGTGAGCCACCACAGCCCGTACAACAAGGGCGGCTTCCCCACGCTGATCGGCGATGACGTGACCGTCGGCCACGGCTGCATCCTGCATGCCTGCACCATCGAGGATGCCTGCCTGATCGGCATGGGCGCGCAGGTGCTGGACGGCGCGACGGTGAAAAAATACGGTTTCGTCGGTGCCGGCGCGCTGATACCGCCGGGCAAGGTGGTGGGCGAGGCCGAGCTGTGGGTCGGCAACCCGGCCAGGTGCGTGCGCAGGCTCGACGACAAGGCCATCGAAGGCCTGCTGTATTCGGCCGCGCACTACGTGCGGGTCAAGGACGATTACCTGCTGAACACGCCCGCGGCTTGAGCGTGCCGCGCATCTGCGGCGTTCCGCACAACCGCGCGGCGTTGCAGTTGCAGGTTGTCGGCTACGCCATCTGCATGCGCTGACTGGGCGAGTTCGCGCCTGGGCGCATCGTCGAGTGGGTGGATGCGGGAGAGACCGTGCTCTGCCCGGCCTGCGGCATCGAGGCGGTGGCCGGTTCGACGGCAGGCCCGCTGCGGGCTGGATCATGCGGGAACATCGCCGCCGTTTCGGCTGCGCCGGTTCACGGCCGCGTGGCGGTTTCCAGCATGGCGATCAACGCGAACGCTTGCTCGCGCGAGCCGCCACACAGGTCTGCCGCCGGCTGCAGCGAGCCGCAGAAAGCCGGCCGCTCCGGCTTGCCGAACAGCTTGCAGCGCATCGCCTCGTCCAGCTGCACGCAGGGCACGCCAGCCGGCTTGCCGTCGGGCATGCCGGGGAGAGGCGAGGTGATCGACGGCGCGATGCAGCAGGCACCGCAACGGTCGCGGCAGGCGAGGCGTTGCATGCGCGGATGCTAGAGGGACGTGGTCCTTTGCGCCAGATATGCGGGTCGGTGTCATCGGCCTTGGTTGCAGCAGCAACCGCGCCGACGTCGGAGAATGCAGGCCTTGCCGCCACATCCGCACCACGCCATGCCCGAATACCGTTCACGCACTTCCACCGCCGGCCGCAACATGGCCGGCGCCCGCGCGCTGTGGCGCGCCACCGGCATGCAGGACGGCGATTTCGGCAAGCCGATCATCGCCATCGCCAACTCCTTCACCCAGTTCGTGCCCGGCCACGTGCACCTGAAGGACCTCGGCCAGCTGGTCGCGCGCGAGATCGAGCGTGTCGGCGGCGTGGCCAAGGAGTTCGACACCATCGCCGTGGACGACGGCATCGCCATGGGCCATGACGGCATGCTGTACTCGCTGCCCAGCCGCGAGATCATCGCCGACTCGGTGGAGTACATGGTCAACGCGCACTGCGCCGACGCGCTGGTGTGCATCTCCAACTGCGACAAGATCACCCCCGGCATGCTGATGGCCGCGCTGCGGCTCAACATCCCAACGGTGTTCGTGTCCGGCGGGCCGATGGAAGCCGGCAAGACCCGGCTTGCGGACGGGAATGTCGCCGCGCACAAGCTCGACCTGATCGACGCGATGGTGATGGCCGGCAACCCGGACGTGGACGACGACACGGTGGCCGCGGTGGAGCGCAGCGCGTGCCCGACCTGCGGCTCGTGCAGCGGCATGTTCACCGCCAATTCGATGAACTGCCTGACCGAGGCGCTGGGTCTGTCGCTGCCGGGCAACGGCACGGTGGTGGCCACCCATGCCGACCGCGAGGCGCTGTTCAAACGCGCCGGCGTGCTGGCGGTGGAACTGTGCCACCGCTGGTACGGCGCGGAAGATGCGAGCGCCCTGCCGCGCGGCATCGCCACGTTCGAGGCCTTCCAGAACGCGATGACGCTGGACATCGCGATGGGCGGTTCCACCAACACCATCCTGCACCTGCTGGCTGCCGCGCAGGAGGCGCAGGTGCCGTTCACCCTGCGCGACATCGACGCGCTCAGCCGCCATGTGCCGCAGCTGTGCAAGGTGGCGCCCAACACGCAGAAGTACCACATCGAGGATGTGCACCGCGCCGGCGGCGTGATCGGCATCCTCGGCGAGCTGGCCCGTGCCGGCCTGCTGCACCAGGACGTGCCGACCGTGCATGCGAAGACCCTTGGCGAGGCCATCGCCCGTTGGGATGTGGCCGCCGCGCCGGACGAAGCCGTGCAGACTTTCTACAAGGCCGGCCCGGCCGGCATCCCCACGCAGGTGGCCTTCAGCCAGTCCGAACGCTGGCCGACGCTGGACGTGGACCGCGCCGAAGGCTGTATCCGCGATGCCGCGCACGCGTATTCGAAGGAAGGCGGCCTGGCCGTGCTGCACGGCAACCTCGCGCTGGACGGCTGCGTGGTGAAGACTGCCGGCGTGGACGATTCCATCCTGGTGTTCGAAGGCCCGGCGCGCGTGTACGAAAGCCAGGACGCGGCCGTGGCCGGCATCCTCGGCGACGAGGTGCGGGCCGGCGACGTGGTGGTGATCCGCTACGAAGGCCCGAAGGGCGGCCCCGGCATGCAGGAGATGCTCTACCCCACCAGCTACCTGAAATCCAAGGG
>DMID01000260.1:0-3488 GCA_003449195.1 Lysobacteraceae bacterium
TGGTGCCCGTGCGCATCGCCGCAAGCGATGTCCAGGCAGACGACCGCCAGACCCTGCAGACCCATTCGCTTGCGCTGGCCCTGCTGCGCCGCCGCCGCATCGTGCTGCACGTGCAGACCCTGCGCCGGATCGACGACGGCGCCGGTACCGACATGGGCGAGGTGCTGTGCCGGCTGCGCGACGAGGACGGCCGCCTGCTCCCGCCGGCCGAGTTCATGCCGGAGCTGGAAGCCAGCCGCGGCATCGTCGAGCTGGACCGGGCGGTGGTCGAGCTGCTGCTCGACTGGATGGTCCGGCACCCGGGCAACGCCGGCTATGCCCGGCTTTCGGTCAACCTGACCGGGCGCAGCCTGTCCTCGCGCGATTTCCGCCGCTGGCTGCTGCGCCGCATCGACCAGCATCCCGAGCTGGCCCGGCGGCTGTGTTTCGAGCTGACCGAAAGCGCGGTGGGCAGCGAATTCGACCAGGCCAGGCCGCTTTTCGACGAACTCGGCCGGCGCGGCTGCTGGATCGCGCTGGACGACTTCGGCACCGGCATGCAAAGTTTCGAGCGCCTGCAGCACCTGCACATCGACCTGCTGAAGATCGACGGCACCTTCGTGCGGGAGCTGCCCGACAACCGCCGCGACCACGATTTCGTGCAGGCCATGGTCGCCATCGCCCGCGCCTGCGGTGCCGAGACGGTGGCCGAATTCGTCGAAACCCCGGCCCATCTGGAGCTGCTGCGGCAGATGGGCGTGCAATGGGGCCAGGGTTACCTGTTCGACCGGCCGCTGCCGCTGCCGGACTGATCACCGGCGGGCCATGATCCGCGGGCCCGTGGCCACACCGTGGATCGAAGCCGGTCCATTGCGCCGGGCAACCGGCGCGGACACCGGAACGGTTCTTGCACGGGCAAGGGACGACTCCCGTCCTGGCACCCGAGATGGCCGAAGACGATTCCGGCGAACGCACCGAACTACCGACCGAAAAACGGCTCCGCGAGGCCCGCGAACAGGGCAACGTGCCGCAGTCGCGCGAGCTGTCCACGGTGGCGGTGTTCGGTTCGGGCGTGCTGGCCCTGATGGCATTCGGCCCGGGCATCGGGCACGGCGCGGCGGCGTGGATGAAATCCGCGCTGGTGCCCGACCGGACCCTGCTCGAGCGCCCCGGCGAACTGCTCGGCCACGCCGGCCTGCTGCTGCTCCAGCTGGCCTGGGTGATGCTGCCGCTGGGCATCGTCTGCGTGCTGGCCAGCTTCATCGGCCCGGTGGTGATGGGCAGCCTGCGCTTTTCCGCCAAATCGCTGACGCCCAATTTCCAGCGGCTCGACCCGCTCGGCGGGATCAAGCGCCTGTACGGCCCGGAGAGCCTGGCCGAGCTGACCAAGTCGCTGCTGCGCGTGCTGTTCGTCGGCAGTGCGGCGGTGCTGTGCATCTGGCACGGTTTCGACCAGCTGCGCTCGCTGATCCGGCAGCCGCTCGAAACCGCCATCGGCGCCGGCGTGTCGTTCACCTCCACGCTGCTGCTGTCCACCGCCGGCGCGCTGGCGCTGCTGGCCGCCATCGACGCGCCCTACCAGAAGTGGAACTGGCTGCGGAAGCTGAAGATGACCCGCCAGCAGCTGCTGGACGAAATGAAGGAAAGCGAGGGCCGGCCCGAGATCAAGAACCGCATCCGCCAGATGCAGCGCCAGCTGTCGCAGCGGCGGATGATGGAAGCGGTGCCGTCGGCCGACGTGATCGTGGTCAACCCCACCCACTACGCGGTGGCGCTCAAGTACGACGGCGAGAAGATGAACGCGCCGCGCGTGGTCGCCAAGGGCGTGGACGAGGTGGCCTTCCGCATCCGCGAGGTCGGCGAGCGCAACCGGGTCGCCATCGTTTCGGCGCCGCCATTGGCACGCAGCTTGTATCGGGAAAGCGAAATCGGACGCGAGATTCCCGTGAGGCTCTACACCGCCGTGGCCCAGATCCTTTCCTACGTGTACCAGCTGCGCGCCTGGCGCAACGGCATCGCGCCGTTGCCGCAGGCGCCGCAGGTCGATGTCGATGAATTCGGAGGCAAGGCATGAGCGCCGTGGCATCCCGCGTGACTTCGCGCCTGTCCGACCTGCTGCGCAACGGGCTGGGCGCCCCGATCATCGTGCTGGCGATGCTGGCGATGGTGGTGCTGCCGCTGGCGCCGCCAGTACTGGATGCCTTGTTCAGCTTCAACATCGCGCTGTCGCTGGTGGTGATGCTGGCGGTGATCTACGTGCAGCGCCCGCTGGACTTCACCATTTTCCCGATCGTGCTGCTGATGACCACGATGCTGCGCCTGGCGCTGAACGTGGCCTCCACCCGCGTGGTGCTGCTGCACGGCCAGAACGGCCCGGAAGCGGCCGGCAAGGTGATCGAGTCGTTCGGCGAGTTCGTGGTCGGCGGCAACTACGCGGTCGGCATCGTGGTGTTCGCGATCCTGACCATCATCAACTTCGTGGTCATCACCAAGGGTGCCGGGCGCATTTCGGAAGTGTCCGCGCGCTTCATCCTCGACGCGATGCCCGGCAAGCAGATGGCCATCGACGCCGACCTCAACGCCGGCCTGCTGACCCGCGAGGAAGCCAAGCTGCGCCGCGAGGAAGTGCGCGAGGAAGCCGACTTCTACGGCGCGATGGACGGCGCCAGCAAGTTCATCCGCGGCGACGCCATCGCCGGCATCCTGATACTGGTCATCAACCTGGTCGGCGGCCTGGCCATCGGCGTGCTCCAGCACGGCATGCCGGTGGGCGATGCGGCCAAGACCTACACCCTGCTGTCCATCGGCGACGGTCTGGTGGCGCAGCTGCCGGCCCTGCTGGTGTCCAGCGCGGTGGCGATGCTGGTCACCCGCGCCTCGCGTTCGCAGGACATGGGCAAGGCCATGGTCAGCCAGGTGTTCGGCCAGCACCGCGCGCTGGCGATGGCTGCCGGCGTGATCGGCCTGGTCGGGCTGGTGCCGGGCATGCCGAACCTGGCGTTTCTGTCGCTGGCGGCCATTCTCGGTTTTGCCGCATGGAAGCTGTGGAAGAAACAGCAGCAGCCGGCCACGGCCGGCAAGCCCGACCCCGCCGTGGCCGCCGCGGCCGCATCCAGCAACAACGAGCTGACCTGGGACGAACTGCGCCCGGTCGATCCGCTCGGCCTGGAGGTCGGCTATCGGCTCATCCCGCTGGTGGACAAGAACCAAGGCGGCGAGTTGATGTCGCGGATCAAGTCCGTGCGCCGCAAGCTCACCCAGGACCTGGGCTTCCTGATCCCGCCGGTGCACATCCGCGACAACCTCGAACTTGGCGCGGCCAGCTACCGCCTGCTGGTGCACGGGGTGCCGGTGGCCACCGCCGACATCCACCCGGACCGCGAACTGGCACTGGACCCGGGCGGCGCGCTCGGCCCGATCGACGGCCTGCCCGGCAAGGACCCGGCCTTCGGCCTGGATGCGGTGTGGATCCTGCCGGCCCAGCACGCCCAGGCCGAATCGCTGGGCTA
>DMID01000260.1:3521-4559 GCA_003449195.1 Lysobacteraceae bacterium
TGGGCTACACGGTCGTCGACCCCGCCACCGTGGTGGCCACCCATCTGTCCACGCTGATCCGCGACCACGCGCCCGAACTGCTGGGCCACGACGAAGTGCAGCAGCTGCTGGCCACGCTGGGCCGCAGCGCGCCCAAGCTCGTCGAAGACCTGACGCCCAAGGCGCTGCCGCTGTCGGTGGTGGTGCGCGTGCTGCAGAACCTGCTGACCGAGCGCGTGCCGATCCGGCAGCTGCGCCGGATCGTGGAATCGCTGATCGACACGGCGCCGCAGACCCAGGACCCGGCCCAGCTGACCGCCGCCGTGCGTGCCTCGCTGGGACGCTTCATCGTCCAGGAAATTGCCGGCAATACCGACGAACTGCCCGTCTACACCTTGGCGCCGCAACTGGAACGGGTCTTGCAGGATTCCACCCAGGGTACCGGCGCCGCGCTGGAACCGGGGCTGGCCGAACGCCTGCACCAGAGCCTGGCCGAATGCGTCAACCGGCAGCAGTCCAAGGACGAGCCGGCCGTGCTGCTGGTGCCCGGCCCGGTCCGCGGCGCGCTGGCCCGGCTGGTGCGGCACAGCGTCCCGGCGCTGTCGGTGCTGGCCTACAACGAAGTCCCCGAAGACAAACGCCTGAAGCTGATCGGCACGATCAGCTGATGTACCCGAAACACGCAATGGCAAACCAGGACCACACGCGCATGCCCACGATCCGCCCTTCCGCCCCGCCGCCGACCGTCGCCTGCCGTGCCGCCCTGCCCATCCCCCTCTTTTCCACTCCCCGTTCCCGCGCCGAGGCCTGAACCATGAAGATCAAACGCTATTACGCCACGGACATGCGCGCCGCCCTGATCCAGGTGCGGCAGGAACAGGGGCCGGATGCGGTGATCCTGTCCAACCGGGCCACCGCCGACGGCGTGGAAGTCATCGCCGCCACCGACTACGACGAAAACCTCGTGCGCAGCACGCTCAAGGCCTTCGCGCCGGCCACCACCCGCAGCGAGGCGGCCCCGGCTCCGGCGCCCGAACCGGCCCGTTCGCGCGATGCCGC
>DMID01000201.1:0-294 GCA_003449195.1 Lysobacteraceae bacterium
GAGCGGTGCCGAGGGCGATTTCCGCCGCGGCGACATGATCGAGGTCGTGCTGCGCGACGCCGCCGGCGAGCAGCGCATCGCCCGCGGCGTCACCCAGTATTCGGCCGTGGACGTGCGCCGCATCGCGCGCCACCACTCGCGCGACATCGACGGCCTGCTCGGCTACAACTACGGCGAAAACGTGATCCACCGCGACGATCTGGTCGTGCTCAGCTGAGGAATCCGACGATGACCGCATCCGACACTCCCTCCGACATCCGCCGACAGGCGCTGGATTGCCGCGATGCCGCGCAT
>DMID01000201.1:440-3788 GCA_003449195.1 Lysobacteraceae bacterium
ATGGCTGCCGCGCTGGAAGCCGATGCCGCTGCCATCCTCGCGGCCAATGCGCAGGATCTCGCGGCGGCTTCGGCCAAGGGCACCGGCAGCGCGATGCTCGACCGCCTGAAGCTGGACGACAAGCGCCTGGCCGGCATTGCCGCCGCGCTGCGCGAAGTGGCGGCCTTGCCCGATCCGGTCGGGCAGGTGACGCGCGCCTACGACCGCCCCAACGGCATCCACGTCGAGCGCGTGCGCGTGCCGCTGGGCGTGATCGCGATGATCTACGAGGCCCGCCCCAACGTCACCGCCGATGCGGCCGCACTGTGCATCAAGGCCGGCAACGCGGTGATCCTGCGTGGCGGCTCGGAAGCCATCCATTCCAACACGGCCATCGCCTCCGCCTTGCGCCGCGCCTTGCGCGAAGCGGGCTTGCCCGAGGCGGTGCTGACCCTGGTCACCGACCTGCGCCGGGAGACGATGCTCGAACTGATCCAGCTCAACGACATCGTCGATCTGGTGATCCCGCGCGGCGGCGAAGGGCTGATCCGTTTCGTCGCCGAGCACGCCCGCGTGCCGGTGATCAAGCACTACAAGGGCGTGTGCCACCTGTACGTCGATGCCGATGCCGACCGCAAGGTGGCGCTGGATCTGCTGATCGACGGCAAGGTCTCGCGGCCGTCGGCCTGCAACTCGCTGGAAACGCTGCTGGTGCACCGCGCCGCGGCGGCGGATTTCCTGCCGACGGCGGTGGCCGAATTGCGCCGGCGCGGCGTGGAAGTGCGCGGCGATGCCGCCACGCGCGCGCTGGTTCCGGGCGTGGCGGAGGCCAGCGAAGACGACTACGCGGCCGAGTTCCTCGATCTGGTGATCGCGGTCAAGGTGGTCGATTCGCTCGACGAGGCGATTGCCCACATCCGTCGCTACGGCTCGGACCACACCGAAGTGATCGCCACCCGGGATGCGGCCCATGCCGAGGCCTTCGTGCATGCCCTTCGTTCGGCGGTGGTGATGGTCAATGCGTCCTCGCGCTTTTCCGATGGCGGCGAGCTGGGGCTGGGCGCGGAGATCGGCATCTCCACCACGCGGCTGCATTCCTACGGGCCGATGGGGCTGGAATCGCTGACGGTCGAGCGCTTCGTGGTGCGCGGCATCGGGCAGGTCCGGCACCCCGTTTGAGCCGGGCCGGACGGCGGTGGCGATTGGCACTGTGCGGATCAATCTGGAATCGGTTACAAACACCAAGGTCCCTGTCCACTGCCCAGCCTTCCGGAGCCTTCCCGATGCGTCTGCCTTCCGTCTGCCTGCTGTCCTTGTCGCTCAGCCTCGCCATCGCCGCGCCCGCCATGGCGCAGACCTCGCCGATGGCGCCGGATATTTCCGGCAAGCCTTTCGTCGCGCCGGACGCGCAGAACGACTACATCAAGCGCGAAGTGATGATCCCGATGCGCGACGGGGTGAAGCTGCACACTGTCATCGTGATCCCCAAGGGCGCGCATGACGCGCCGATGATCCTCACCCGCACGCCGTACCACGCCGATGCGCGTGCCGAGCGGATGTTCTCGCCGACGATGAAGGACCTGCTGCCGCAGGGCGACGACGTGTTCGTCGATGGCCGTCATATCCGCGTGTTCCAGGACATCCGTGGCAAGTGGGGGTCGGAGGGCGACTACGTGATGACCCGGCCGTTGCGCGGGCCGCTCAACGACACGCCGGTGGACCATTCCACCGATGCCTGGGACACCATCGACTGGCTGGTGAAGAACGTGCCCGAGTCCAACGGCAAGATCGGCATGATCGGCTCGTCCTACGAAGGCTTCACCGTGGTGATGGCATTGGTGAATCCGCACCCGGCGCTGAAGGTGGCCGCGCCGGAAAGCCCGATGGTGGACGGCTGGATCGGCGACGACTGGTTTGCCAACGGCGCCTTTCGGCAGGTCAATTTCGGCTACTTCATGGGCCAGACCACCAAACGCGGCAAGGGCGAGGACATGCCCAAATTCGGCCTGGACGACTACGCCACCTTTCTGCGCACCGGTTCGGCCGGTGACTTCGCCCGGCGTACCGGCGTGGACCAGCTGACCTGGTGGCACAAGCTGGTGGAGCACCCGGCCTACGACGCGTTCTGGCAAGGCCAGGCGCTGGACAAGGTGATGGCGAAGACGCCGCTGAAAGTGCCGACCATGTGGTTGCAGGGCCTGTGGGACCAGGAAGACATGTACGGGGCCAACCACAGCTATGCGGCAATGGAAGCGCGCGACAAGACCAATACCCTGAACTATCTGGTGATGGGGCCATGGCGGCACAGTCAGGTAAACTATTCGGCCGCCTCGCTGGGCGACCTGCAATTCGACGGCGACACCGCGCTGCAGTTCCGCCGCGACGTGCTCAAGCCGTTCTTCGACCAGTACCTCGTCGATGGCGCGCCGAAGGCGGACACGCCGCCGGTGCTGATCTACAACACCGGCGAGAACCACTGGGACCGCCTCGAATCCTGGCCGCGCAGCTGCGCGCAGGGATGTGTCGCCGCACCGCGCAAGCTGTACCTGGCTGACGGCGGCGGCCTGTCCTTCCAGCCACCGAAGGCCGGGCAGGGCGATTACGAGGAGTACGTGTCCGACCCGGCCAAGCCGGTGCCGTTCGTGCCGCGGCCGGTGGATTTCGACGACCGCGCGATGTGGACCACCTGGCTGGTGCACGACCAGCGCTTCGTCGACGGCCGCCCCGACGTGCTGAGCTTCGTCACCGCGCCGCTGACCGCGCCATTGAGCATCGCCGGCATGCCGGAAGTGCACCTGAGCGCCTCGACCAGCGGGACCGATAGCGACTGGGTGGTCAAGCTGATCGACGTGTACCCGGACGAGGTGGCGGACGACCCGAAGATGGGCGGCTACGAGCTGCCGGTGGCGCTGGCGATCTTCCGCGGCCGCTACCGCACCAGCTTCGAGCAGCCGCAGGCGATCACGCCGGACCAGCCGCTGGCCTACACGTTCGAGCTGCCCAACGCCAACCACACCTTCAAGCCCGGGCACCGGATCATGGTGCAGGTGCAGTCCAGCCTGTTCCCGCTGTACGACCGCAACCCGCAGACCTACGTGCCGAACATCTTCCTCGCCCAGCCCGGCGATTACCGCAAGGCCACCCAGCGGATCTGGCACACCCCGCAGGACGCCAGCTACATCGACCTGCCGGTGCGCTGAGCGCGGCGGCGGTGCGGGCGCGGGCCTTGCCGGTGCCGCACCCGCGAGGCTTCGCCCGCGGCGTGATTTCCTCGCCGGATCAAGGCATTGCCCGCGCCATTTCAGTGCTTGCTTGAAATGGCGCGGGCGGCTACCTAAACTGCGGCTGTCTTCAGGCAAGGGTGCAAGC
>DMID01000054.1 GCA_003449195.1 Lysobacteraceae bacterium
GAAGGTGCCGCGCGACTTGCTCATCTTGGCGCCGTCCACGGTGAGGTAACCGTTGACGTGTAGCCGGGTGGGGGCGCGGTGGCCGGTGCCATGCAGCACCGCCGGCCAGAACAGGCCGTGGAAGTTGACGATGTCCTTGCCGATGAAGTGGTGCATCTCGGCCTGCGAACCGGCGGCCAGATAGGCGTCGTAATCGAGGCCTTCGCGCAGGCACAGGTTCTTGAAGCTGCACAGGTAGCCGATGGGCGCGTCCAGCCACACATAGAAGAACTTGCCCGGCTGGCCGGGGATGCCGAAGCCGAAGTACGGCGCGTCGCGGGAGATGTCCCAGGCGCGCAGGCCGCCTTCGCTGTCCAGCCACTCGCGCAGCTTGGCCTTGGTGGCCGGCAGGGCGACATCGCCGGCCAGCCACTGGCGCAGGAAGGCTTCGAAATCGGCGACCTCGAAGAAGAAATGCTCGGACTTGCGCATTTCCGGGGTGGCGCCGGATACCACCGAACGCGGATTCTTCAGCTCGGTGGGCGAATAGGTGGCGCCGCAGACTTCGCAGTTGTCGCCGTACTGGTCTTCGGCGCCGCAGTTCGGGCAGGTGCCCTTGATGTAGCGGTCCGGCAGGAACATGCCCTTGGCCGGGTCGTAGAACTGCTCGACGAAGCGGCGGGTGATGTGGCCGTCGGCCTCGAGCTTGCCGTAGAACTGCTCGGTCAGCTCGCGGTTGATCTGCGAGTTGGTGGAATCGTAGTTGTCGAAGGCCACGCCGAAGTCGGCGAAATCGCGCTCGTGGCCGGCCTTGATCCCGGCGATGAAGGTTTCAGGGCTCACCCCGGCCTTCTCGGCAGCCAGCATGATTGGCGTGCCGTGAGTATCGTCGGCGCAGACGAAATGCACCGTGTCGCCTTCCATCCGCCGCGCCCGTACCCAGATGTCGGCCTGGATGTAGCCGACCAGATGGCCCAGATGCAGCGGGCCGTTGGCATACGGGAGGGCGGTGGTGACGAGGGCGTTGTGGGACATGGGCGTGCGGCGTGATCGCGGTGGATCGCCGATTATCGCACGCCGCAAAGCAGCGACCCGGCACGCGGCCGGGTCGTCTTCGGGCAATGCGGGAAGGGCCTGTGTCCGCTTATTCGCGCACCCAGGTCTGGGCGCGGCAGATGAAGGCGATGCAGCCGGACATGTCCAGCTTCTTGCCGTCGGCATGCAGCTCGATCTTGGACTTGTAGGTCTTGCCCTTGGCCGGGTCGAGCACGGTGCCGCCGGACCAGTGCGTGGCATCGTCCTGCTTGAGGTTCCACAGGATCACCATGCCCTTGATCGGCTTGTCCTTGTTGCTGCCCGAGCATTTGTCGCACACCGGGTTCGGGCCGTGGTCGGACTGCAGGATGTCGTCCACCTTGCCGGCCAGCGTGCCGTTGGCGGTCTTGTAGATCTCGACGATGGACTTCACCTTGCCGGTTTCGTCGTCGATGGTCTTCCAGCGCCCGGTGGCGTCGGCCGCCAACGCCGCGCCGGACAGCATCAGCAAGGGCAGGGCCAGCAGCGAAGTCTTGAGGATGTTGCGCATGTCCCCTCCCAGGGATGTGATGAGCCGCCGTGTGCGGTGGCCGAGTTATATCAGCATTCGATGGCGTATGGACAGGCTTCGAAAGTCGACGGATTCAGGGAAAAATCGGACGTCCGTGAGAACATTCTCCGATCAGGGAAAGCATTGGAACAATGCACCCCATGACTCTGGAGTCACTATCAATGGGCCATGTTGCCATTCACGCCGTCCAGCCTGGCCTGTCCCCCTTGTCCCGGGTGCGCAACGTCATTGCGGTCGGGTCCGGCAAGGGCGGGGTGGGCAAGTCGACCACGGCGGTGAACCTGGCGCTTGCCGTCGCGGCCAGCGGCGCGCGGGTGGGCGTGCTGGATGCGGACATCTACGGCCCCAGCGTGCCGGCGATGCTCGGCTTGTCCGGGCGGCCGGACAGTCCGGACAACAAGTCCATCGAGCCGATGCGGGCATTCGGCATCGAGGCGATGTCGATCGGTCTGCTGGTCGATCAGGACTCGCCGATGATCTGGCGCGGGCCGATGGCCACCTCGGCGTTGATGCAATTGCTGAATGACACGCTGTGGGGCGATCTGGACTATCTGTTCGTCGACCTTCCGCCGGGCACGGGCGACATCCAGCTGACCATGGCGCAGAAGATTCCGGTGGCCGGTGCGGTGATCGTCACCACGCCGCAGGAGATCGCAACGCTCGACGCGCGCAAGGCGCTGAAGATGTTCGAGAAGGTGCAGGTGCCCGTGCTCGGCATCATCGAGAACATGGCCGTGCACGTGTGCTCGCACTGCGGGCATGCCGAGCACCTGTTCGGCGAAGGGGGCGGCCAGCGCATGGCCGCGCAGTACGGCGTGCCGCTGTTGGGGTCGCTGCCGCTGGACATCGGCATTCGCGAGCAGGGCGATGCGGGCATGCCGGTGGTGGTCTCCGCGCCGGATTCGCCGGCAGCCAAGGCCTATGTCGAGGCGGCGCGGCGCATGGTCGAGGTGCTGGCACAGCGGCCGCGTGCGCCGATACCGTTGTCGACCACGCTGGAGTGATGCCTGCGGCTGCACGGCGTCGCTTCCGTGCGCCATGGGGCCAGTGATCTTCCTTGATGACGAAGTCACGGCAGCCGCGTGGCTGACCGGGTCGGCTATCATCGGCGGCCATCACGCCCGCGCCGGGCGCCGCAGACGCATCGGGACATTGCATGAGCATCAGGAGCGACCGCTGGATCCGCCGCATGGCCGAGCAGCACGGCATGATCGAGCCCTACGAGCCGGGCCAGGTCAAGTTTTCCGACAAGGGCGGGGTGGCCGGCCAGCGCATCGTCAGTTACGGCACGTCGAGCTATGGCTACGACGTGCGTTGCGCCAGCGAATTCAAGGTGTTCACCAACATCAACTCCACCATCGTGGACCCGAAGACCTTCGACCCGAAGAGTTTCGTGGACGTGGTGGGAGATGAGTGCATCATCCCGCCCAACAGCTTCGCGCTGGCGCGCACGGTGGAGTACTTCCGCATTCCGCGCGACGTGCTGGTGGTGTGCCTGGGCAAGAGCACCTACGCGCGCTGCGGCATCATCGTCAACGTCACGCCGCTGGAGCCGGAGTGGGAAGGCCACGTGACGCTGGAGTTCTCCAACACCACGCCGCTGCCCGCGCGCATCTACGCCAACGAAGGCGTGGCGCAGATGCTGTTCTACCGTGCAGATGCCGACGACGTGTGCGAAACCTCGTACCGCGACCGCGGCGGCAAGTATCAGGGGCAGACCGGGGTCACCTTGCCGCGGACCTGAAACACGGGCTTGCGGCACCTGCCCGACACGCAAAAGGCGGCCCGATGGCCGCCTTTTGTGTCTGTCCCCAAGACCCGAGTGCGGGCGGCTCAGTGCTTGGATCGGTCGATCAGCATGATGGCGCCGACCGCGATCAGGATGGCCGGCCACCACGTCGCGATCAGGCGGCCGAGGCTGGCGTCGGTCCAGCCGAGGTTGCTGGCTAGAAAGAACAGGCCGAGCAGGATCAGGATCAGCGGGGCAATCAGGCCGGATTTCATCGTGCGGTCGTCGTGGGCGAGAGAGTGGGCGCCTATGCTAGCCGCTGTCGCCATGCCGCGACACGGGCATCGCGCTCGCCCGGGACGAAACGCTGCATCGGGCCGCTGCCCCACACCGGGCCGGGCCATGCCGCATCGCCTTCGTGGCGGCCGATCAGGTGCACGTGCAACTGGCGCACGATGTTGCCGAGGGCGCCGAGGTTGAGCTTTTCCACGCCCGGTTCGTCGCGCAGCAGCCGCGAGACGAGGTTGATCTCGGCCAGCAGCAGGCGTTGCTGGTTTCCGTCCAGGTCGATCCACTCGCTGATGTCTTCCACGCGCGGCACCAGCACGATCCACGGCCAGCGCGCATCGTCCATCAGGCGCACCTGCGAGAGCGGGCCGTCGGCGACGAACAGGCTGTCCGCCGCCAGCCGTGCATCCAGTTCGAAGGTGTTCGCGATGGTCCGGCTCATGACGGCGAGCTCATCGCCAGTGTCTTGTCGAAGAAATCCAGCGTGCGCTGCAGGGCGAGCCTCGCGCTGGCTTCGTGATAGGCGTGCGGATCGACGTCGCGGTTGAAGGCGTGTCCGGCCGGATAGGCATACACGGCCATCTGCGGCAGTTTTTCGCGGTGCGCCTGCACGGCTTCGGGCGGGATCGACGGGTCGTGTTCGCCGAAATGGAAGATGGCCGGTGCCTTGAACGGCTGGTCCAGGAATTGCACGTTGCGGCCGCCGTAGTAGCTCGATGCCGGCAGGCCGAGCACCTGCGCGGCGCGCATCGCCACCGTGCCGCCCCAGCAATAGCCGACGATGCCCACCCGCGCCACGCCGGCATCGGCCTTCAGCCGTTCGGCCGCGATGCGGGCGATGTCCACGGCGGCCTCCATGCCGAGCTTGCCGACCAGCTCGCGGCCGCGCGTGAAGCCGTCTTCGCCGTAGCCCAGTTCCACGTTTTTCTGCACCGGGCCGAAGAAGGCCGGTGCCAGTACCGCATAGCCGAGGGCAGCGTAGCGGTCGGCCACGCTGCGGATGTGCGGGTTGACCCCGAAGATTTCCTGCACCATCACCAGCCCGGCCTTGGGCGTGCCGTCCGGCAGCGCCTGCCAGGCCGCGACCGGACCGTGCGGGGTTTCAAGCGTGATCCACTGGCCCATGCGGTGCCTCCCGTGCGAATGAATCCGCATTGTCGCCGCCGCAGGTGCAACCGGCGATGACGGGGCGCATCGGGCGGGCTGGTATCATCCGCCGCCCACCCAGGCTTGGCCCAGGCACTCCGCGCAATGTCCCCGAAGAACCCCAAGGTCGGCTTCGTCAGCCTCGGCTGCCCGAAGGCGCTGGTCGATTCCGAACGCATCCTTACCCAGCTGCGGGTGGAGGGTTACGACATCGTGCCCAGCTACGATGCGGCCGACGTGGTGGTGGTCAACACCTGCGGCTTCATCGATTCGGCGGTGGAGGAGTCGATGGAGGCCATCGGCGAGGCGATGAACGAGAACGGCAAGGTCATCGTCACCGGCTGCCTGGGCAAGCGCGGCGGCATGATCCGCGAGCAGTTCCCCGACGTGCTGGCGGTGTCCGGCCCGCAGGACTACGACAGCGTGATGGCCGCGGTGCATGCGGCGTTGCCGCCGAAGCATGACCCGTTCGTGGACCTGGTGCCGGACTACGGCATCAAGCTCACTCCGCGCCATTACGCTTACCTGAAGATTTCCGAAGGCTGCAATCACCGCTGCAGCTTCTGCATCATCCCGTCGATGCGCGGCGACCTGGTCAGCCGCCCGGTGGACGAAGTGCTGCGCGAGGCCGAGCGGCTGGTCAAGGGCGGCGTGCGCGAACTGCTGGTGGTCTCGCAGGACACCTCGGCCTACGGCGTGGACCGCAAGTATGCGCCGGGCACGTGGCGCGGCCGGGAATACGCCACCCGCATGAAGGCGCTGTGCGAAGGGCTGGGCGAACTGGACGCGTGGACCCGCCTGCACTACGTCTACCCGTATCCGCACGTGGACGACGTGGTGCCGTTGATGGCGCAGGGCAAGGTGCTGCCGTATCTGGACATCCCCTTCCAACATGCCAGCCCGCGCATCCTCAAGCTGATGAAGCGCCCCGGCGCGGTGGACAAGACGCTGGAGCGCGTGCTGCGCTGGCGCGAGCTGTGCCCGGACATCACCGTGCGTTCCACCTTCATCGTCGGCTTCCCCGGCGAGACCGAGGCCGAGTTCGAGGCCTTGCTGGATTTCCTCGACGCGGCCCAGCTCGACCGCGTCGGCGCGTTCGCCTATTCGCCGGTGGACGGGGCGGTGGCCAACGACCTGCCCGGCCTGGTGCCCGAGGACGTGAAGCAGGAGCGGCTGGCGCGCTTCATGGAAAAGCAGGCCGCGATATCCGCAGCCAGGCTCGAAGCCAAGATCGGCAGCGTGCAGCAGTGTCTGGTGGATGCGTTGGAAGACGGCATCGCGGTCGCGCGTTCGAAGGCCGATGCGCCCGAGATCGACGGTCTGGTCCACATCCAGAATGCCGACGACGCGCGCCTGCAGGTAGGCCAGTTCGTCGACGTGGAAATCACCGACGCCGACGAGCACGACCTGTTCGGCGATGCGGTGGGCGTTATGCCTGTGGTGGCCGAGCGTCGGCCCATCGACCTGAAGGTGCTTTGACCTGAAGGCGCTTTGAGCTCGGGGCGCTCTGCGGCCCACATGCCGGGCCCGGTGAACATGCGGGAAAGGCGAGTGTGCTAAACAAGCAGCCTGTCTCGTCATGGAGGGTGGATCGGTGAAGTCGAAGCCGTATCGTTTTTCCCTTGCCCTGCGCCGCCTGCGCGCGTCGTTTGCCTGCCTTGTCTTGGTGCTTGCCTCGGGAGCGGCGCTGTCGGCGCAGGCCGGCGGCATGTCGGCGGCGGACGAGTCGGCCATCGGCCGCGTGGTACTCGGCGACGGGCTGCTCGGCAAACTGCTGGCGGTGAAACAGGAAGGGCAGGCCATGGGCATCCGCAAGGCGGAGGTTTCGCCTTCGGCCTTGACCTCGCTGGATGCATTGGCGAAGGCCACGTTGGCCGTCGATCCGCGGGTGGCCGGGCTGCTGGCTAGGCACGGACTGACGGCACGCGACAGCGCGGCGGCGTACATCGCCCTCATGCGGGCCACCGTGGCGGTGCAGATGGCGGCTTCCCCGGCGATGGCCGCACATGCCGCCGCCGCGATGAAGGGCACCACGCCGGCGAACGTGGCCTATGCAAAATCGCACATGGCCAAGGTGCAGGCGGTCCTGTCGGACGGTGATGACGCGGACGAGGAGTGAGCCTGCCGTTGCCTGCGGCGCTCAGCCCGGGTAGCCGACCGCGACGATGGCAAAACCGTGGCGGCCGCCGGGCAGTTCCACTTCGAATTCGTCGTCCACGCGTTTCTTGAGCAGCGCACGCGCCATCGGCGAATCGATGCTGATCCAGCCGCGTTCGGCATCGGTTTCGTCCGGGCCGACGATGCGGTAACGCGAAATCTCGCCGGTTTCCATGTGTTCCAGTTCCACCGTGGCGCCGAAGAACACCGCCTCCGGGTCGCTGGGCACGGTATCCACCACGCGCAGGTTTTCCAGGCGCTTGCTCAGGTAGCGCACACGCCGGTCGATTTCGCCCAGCTGTTTCTTGCGGTAGGTGTATTCCGCGTTTTCCGAGCGGTCACCCTCGGCGGCGGCTTCGGACAGCGCCTTCACCACTTCCGGTCGGCGCACCCGCCACAGCTCGTCCATTTCGGCCTTGAGCCGGGCATGGCCTTCGGGCGTGATCAGGGCGGTGCTTTTGGGTTGCGGGGGGCGCCAGCGGCTCATTCGGTGATGCGGGTGGGCGGAAACGGGCCACAAGCTTATGCGCCCGATTCCCGCTGTCCAGCCCGTGTCGTGCGGGCGTTCAGTTCGAGCGGCGCGATCAGCCCGCGAACAGGCTCGGCGCGGCGATCAGCCGCTTGTCATCGCCGGCATCGCAGACGGCATAGTTGAAGCCGGGCTGCAACGCGTAGCCGCCGATGCGGCCGGCGCGATCGAGGGCGATGAAGCCCACCTGCAAGGTCTTGGCCGCCTGCGGGCGCTTGTGTGCAATGCGTTCGACGGCCTCGCGGCAGGCGTCCTGCGGGCTGCGGCCCTGGCGCATCAGTTCCACCACGAGGAAGCTGCCGGCGTTGCGGATCACTTCCTCGCCGACGCCGGTGGAGGTGGCCGCGCCGATCTCGCCGTCCACGTACAGGCCGGCACCGATGATCGGGCTGTCGCCGACGCGGCCGTGCAGCTTCCACGCCATGCCGCTGGTGGTGCAGGCCCCGCACAGGCGGCCTGCCGCATCGAGGGCGAGCATGCCGATGGTGTCGTGGTTGTCGGCGCCGCCGGGCAGCTTGCCGTAGTCATGTACCTCGCTGTTGACGCGCGGCGCGTAACGGGCGGTCTTGAGCCATTCGTGCCAGGCCTGTTCGGCCTCGGGCGTGAGCAGGTTTTCTTCGGTGAAACCCTGTTCGAGCGCGAACTGGGTGGCACCGGCGCCGGCCAGCAGCACGTGCGGGGTTTTCTCCATCACTGCGCGCGCCACGCTGATGGGGTGGGCGATGCGCTCGATGGCGGCCACGCCGCCGCAGTTGCCGGCCTCATCCATGATTGAGGCATCGAGGGTGACGATGCCGTCGCGGTCCGGGTAGCCGCCCTTGCCGACGCTGTGGTTGCGCAGGTCCGATTCGGGTACCTGCACGCCCTTTTCCACCGCATCCAGCGCATGCCCGCCGGCGGCCAGCACCGTCCATGCGGCCTGATTGGCGGGGATGCCGAAATCCCAGGTGGAGATGACCCGCGGTTTCGCGCCCGGCAGGCTCGCGGCCTGAGCGGTCGGAGCGGCCGCGTGCGCGGGCGC
>DMID01000095.1:0-2214 GCA_003449195.1 Lysobacteraceae bacterium
GCGGGCGCCGAGGTCAGCCGGCAGGGCTGCCACCCTTCCGCTTCACCCTGCGATGCATGGGTTGCCGGCAGGCCACGATGCCCCGCGCATCTTGACCCGCGCAACCACCGGCAATCGCGCCCGACCCTGTCACGACGCGGCTGACCCGAATGCGGCGATTTGAGGCGAAACGACGGCCTCAGTCCAAACGCGACCGCCGCGGCTCGGCCAACGCAACGGCATCGCCCTGCCGCGCCACACGGCAACCGCGCGCGCGCAATGCCTCGCCATCGGCGGTGCTGCCGTAGTGGTAGACGATCAGCCGCTGGCGCAAATCCGATGCGTATTCGCGCTCGAGATCGTCGATGCCGCTGTGCGAGGGGTTGCCGACCAAGCCGCAATCATGGGCAATCAGCTCGCCGTCGTCCGCATGGCGAGCCAGCATTTCCGGGATCGGCCGGGTATCGCCGGTCCACACCATGCTGCCGGGCAGACGCAGACCGAAAGCGGTGTCGGGCCAGTGGTGCCGCACCGGGAACACCTCCAGCCGCATGTCGTCGTGCCAGAAGGCATCGCCCACGGGCACCAAGTGGAACGCATCCCAGAAATTGACGCCGCCCTCGGCCAACACGTTCGGATAATCGGCCACGCGCCGCTGCAGCAGCGGCACCAGCGCGGCCGGCACGTACAGGCGCACCCGCCCGCGCCTTGCCGGATCGAACCAGGCATCAACGAACAGGCGCTCCATGCCGCCCACATGGTCCAGATGCGTGTGGGTGATGAACAACGCCTCGGGCATGCGGCCGTAGTGGTCGCGGCAGGCCGTCAGGCCTTCGCTGCCGCAATCGATGGTCAACCACGGCACGCCGTTGCGTTCGATGGTGGCCATGGCCGAACCCAGCTCGACCGCGGACGAACTGCCCACGCCGTGGAAACGCAGCGCCCAGCCCATGCTCACACGCCCCGCTGCCAAGCCTGATCGTAGGCCCGGCGCAGACGGCCGAAATCCTTCTCCACTTCCTCGCTGCTGCGCGCGCCGCGCAACTTGAGCAGGGAACGCTTGAGCCGCGCCAGATTGCGCTCGCGCCAACGCGTGGCCGGGATGCGCAACACGCCGCGGTCGAAATCGATCAACCAGCCATGGCCGGCATCGTCGAACAGGATGTTCTGCGCGTTGAGGTCGGCATGATCCAGCCCGGCACGGTGGAAGCGCGCGATCAGGCGGCCCGCTTCCTCCCACGGCGCACCGGAACCGGCCACGCCGGCGCGGTCTGCCAGCGAGCGCACACCCGGCAAACGCGCCATCAGGATGGCAGCCCGGTAACGCATGCCCTGCCGCACGTAGCACGCGGCAAATGGCGTCGGCACCGGCAACCCTTTTGCCTGCAACGCCCGCATCAGGCGGAACTCGGCAAAACTGCGCGTGCGATCGGCACCGTGCCAGAGATAACGGTCACGGCTCACACTGGCCGCGAGCCCGCCGCGCAGGTAGCGACGCAACACGCAAATGCCGAAAGGCGCATCGACGAACCACGCACCGCCGCGGCCACCGCTGCCGACGGGACGCGCCTTGTCGCCCCACTCGCCGGGTTCGAACAAGGCCATGCTCGCTTGTCGCAGCCGGCGGCGGTCGAAGAGAATGGCGCCATGACCATCGCCGTCGCGACAGGGAGTGAGGGCTTCGTTTGCGTCGAACGCGGCCATTCGCGCGAGTCTAGCAACAACGACAGCGCATTCCCCCTTTCCCAACCTGTCGCTCCATCACTTTTCCGCGCATCGGCATGCCCATCGGGAACAACGCGATGACTTCCGCCCCCCCTTCGCTCTGCCTGTTGCGCCTGTCCGCGCTGGGCGACGTCACCCACGTCCTGCCGCTGGTGCACACGCTGCGCCGCGCATGGCCGGAAGCGGGCGATATCCACTGGATCATCGACAAGGCCGGGCACAAGTTGCTCGACGGCCTGCCCGGCGTGCGCTTCCACGTCTACGACAAGGCCAGCGGTCTGGCCGGCATGCGTGCGTTGCGGCGCGAATTGGCGCCGGCCGGCCGCTTCGATGCCTTGCTGCAGATGCAGGTGGCCGCGCGCGCCAACCTGCTGTCGGCCTTCGTGCCCGCACGGCGGCGCATCGGCTACGACCGCTCGCGCTCGAAAGACTTGCACGGGCTGTTCGTCAACGAACGCATCCATGCCCCCGAACGCATCCACGTGCTCGATGCGATCGGCAGCTTCTGCG
>DMID01000095.1:2382-2539 GCA_003449195.1 Lysobacteraceae bacterium
GATCTCGCCCTGCTCCAGCCACGTGCGCCGCAACTGGCATGCCGACCGTTACGCCGCGCTGGCCGACCATGCCGCGGCACGCGGCTGGCGCATCGTGCTGTGCGGCGGGCGCAGCGAGCTGGAGCGCGACACCGCCGACGCCATCCTCGCCGCCATG
>DMID01000117.1 GCA_003449195.1 Lysobacteraceae bacterium
AGCACGGCCTGCTGGGCCGGGCAATCGGCGCGCGGCACGCGGATCACGTCGTTGAGCACCCACCCCGACGAGGGCTGCGCGATGGCCGGAGTGAACGCGGCGAGTTTCGCCCTCGGCTGGCAGGTGGGTGAACTCGGCACGGTTTCGAACACGTAAGGGCTGGCCACCTCGCCGGTGAAGCGGCCCTGCAGGCGAATGCAGGCCTCGGGGATCTGGCGCAGCGTGTGCTCGGCACCGACCGCCTGCCGCGTCGCCGGAGGGCGCCGAATCTCCGGGGCGATCTCCGGGGCGATCTCCGGTGCGATCTCCGGCGCGGCATCGGCAGCCAGCGCCCCGAGCGGCGGCATGGCGCCAGCCAACAGCAGGATCACGCAACGCAGGGAAGCAGCCATCATCGGATCGACCTCGAAAGAATCCGGCCGCAGCCTCGCACCCGGCGCCTGAACACCCGATGCATCTCCCGGGCCGCCGCTGCGCCTGTCGATGCAAGCAGGTAAAATCGCCCGATCAATCACCCCTCACGTCTCTGGAGCAGTGCAATGGGTCTGGAACTGGTCAGCGCCGGCAAGAACCCGCCGGACGAAATCAACGTCGTCATCGAGATCCCGAAGGATTCCGAGCCGGTCAAGTACGAAGTGGACAAGGAAACCGGCGCGATCTTCGTCGACCGCATCCTGTCCACGCCCATGCGCTATCCGTGCAATTACGGCTACGTGCCGCAGACCCTCGGCGGCGACGGCGATCCGGCCGACGTGCTGGTGGTGCTGCCGCTGCCGCTGGTGCCGGGTGCGGTGATCCGCTGCCGTCCGGTCGGCGTGCTGAAGATGTCCGACGAAGCCGGCTCGGACGAGAAGCTGCTGGCCGTGCCGGTGGCCAAGGTGTTCAACGGCTACACCCACGTCGAGCACCTGCACCAGGTATCCCCGCACTGGCTGGAGCGCATCGGCCACTTCTTCGAGCACTACAAGGACCTGGAGAAGGGCAAGTGGGTCAAGGTCGAAGGCTGGGGCGATGCTGCCGAAGCCAAGCAGATCCTGGTCGAGGCCATCGAGCGCTACAACGCGCACAAGGCCTGACGCGCACCGTTCCGCGCCGGCCCGTACCTACGGGCCGCGCGCGGGAGAAATCCGTCACGGATTGCCCGGTCTGCCGGTGACCGCAAGACAGGGTTTCGGTACATTCCGGGGGCAAGCCGGCATCGCGTGCCGGCAGGGGATCTGGTCTTGCGCATTCTGTATGTCGGCCCCGCGGCCAACCTGCCCGCCGACCTCGTCGGCTACATCGTCGATCTGGGCGATGACTGGCACGTGGACACCGTCGCCGACGGCAACACCGCCATCACCCTGCTTTCCAGCGAGGTGGTGGACGTCATCCTCGTTGCACCCACGCTGCCGGACATCACGCCTTCGGCGCTGCTCGGCCAGGCGCGCACGCTGCGCCCGGAAACCATCCGCATCGCGTTGATCGACCCCTCGCCCAGCCACACAGCGCCGCCCGCTCGGATCATCGGGGTCGCCCATCGTTTCCTGCCGCTGCCACTGTCGCCGGAAACGCTGCTCGAAGCCGTCACCAGCATCGAGGAATTGCGCGACCTGCTCGACAACGAGCGCCTGCGCGACAGCATCGGCCGCATCGAAAAACTGCCGTCGCCGCCCTCGCTCTACCTGCGCCTGAGCCGCGCGCTCGAACAGGACGAGAATGCCGACATCGGCGAAATCGCGCGGCTGGTGGCCGGCGACCCGGCCATCGCGGCCAAGGTGCTGCAACTGTGCAACTCCGCCTACTTCTCCACGGGCCGCATCATCAGCGACCTGCGCACGGCCATCACCCGCCTCGGCCTGTCCACTTTGCGCGATCTGGTGCTGTTCAGCGAGGTGTTCTCGATGCCGCGCCTCAGCCAGGTCGACTACCAGGCCATGCAGCACCGCGCACTGCTGGCTTCGCGCATGGCGGCCAGGATCCTGCCAGGCACGAGTGCCGAACTCGGCTCCACCGCCGCGTTGCTGGCCGACATCGGCCTGCTGCTGCCAGGTGTGCGCAACGAGCACGACCCGGTGGATGGCGGGTCTGCCGTGCCGCCGGTCGCGGGCCACACCGAAGCCGGCGCCTACCTGCTGGGCCTGTGGGGCTTGCCGATGCCCATCGTCGAAGCCGTCGCCTTCCAGCGCATGCCGGGACGTTCCAACGCCCGCAGCTTCTGGGTGACCGGCGCCGTCCACGTGGCGGTGGCGATGACCAGCGGCGAACCGGTCGACGAAGCCTATCTGGCCCGTGTCGGCGTGCTCGGCCAGTTGCCGGCCTGGACGGCGCAGTACGCCGAACTGGCCGCCACGCCGGCCAGCAGCATCTGAGCCGATCGATGCGCCGGCCCGAGCGGGCCGGCACCCCGTGCACCGTCAACCGCGCCGGTACACCTGCGCGCCCTGCTCGACGAACTGCAGCGACTTCTCGGCCATCCCGGCTTCGAGCGCAGCCGCCTCGTCCATGCCGTGCTCGGCCGCGTAATCGCGCACGTCCTGGGTGATCTTCATCGAGCAGAAGTGCGGGCCGCACATCGAGCAGAAGTGCGCCTGCTTGTGCGCGTCCTTGGGCAGGGTCTCGTCGTGGAATTCGCGCGCCTTCTCCGGGTCCAGGCCGAGGTGGAACTGGTCCTCCCAGCGGAATTCGAAGCGTGCCTTGCTCATCGCGTTGTCGCGCACCTGCGCGCCGGGGTGGCCCTTGGCCAGGTCGGCCGCATGTGCGGCGATCTTGTAGGCCATGATGCCGTCGCGCACGTCCTGGCGGTTGGGCAGGCCTAGGTGCTCCTTGGGCGTCACATAGCAGAGCATCGCCGTGCCGTACCAGCCGATCATCGCCGCGCCGATCGCGCTGGTGATGTGGTCGTAGCCGGGCGCGATGTCGGTGGTCAGCGGCCCGAGCGTGTAGAACGGCGCCTCGCCGCACTCGGCCAGCTGCTTGTCCATGTTCTCCTTGATCAGTTGCATCGGCACGTGGCCGGGGCCTTCGATGATCGTCTGCACGTCGTGCCTCCACGCGACCTTCGTCAGCTCGCCCAGCGTTTCCAGCTCGCCGAACTGCGCGGCATCGTTGGCGTCGGCAATGCTGCCCGGACGCAGGCCGTCGCCGAGCGAGAAGGCCACGTCGTAAGCCTTCATGATGTCGCAGATGTCCTCGAAATGCGTGTAGAGGAAGTTCTCCCTGTGGTGCGCCAGGCACCACTTGGCCATGATGCTGCCGCCGCGCGAGACGATGCCGGTGACGCGCCTGGCGGTCAGCGGCACATAGCGCAGCAGCACGCCGGCATGGATGGTGAAGTAGTCCACGCCCTGCTCGGCCTGTTCGATCAGGGTGTCGCGGAACAGTTCCCAGCTCAGCTCCTCGGCGCGGCCGTCCACCTTCTCCAGCGCCTGGTAGATCGGTACCGTGCCGATCGGCACCGGCGAGTTGCGCACGATCCATTCGCGGGTTTCGTGGATGTGCTTGCCGGTGGACAGGTCCATCACCGTGTCCGCGCCCCAGCGGATTGCCCACACCAGCTTTTCCACTTCCTCGGCAATGCCGGAGGACACTGCGCTGTTGCCGATGTTGGCGTTGATCTTGGTCAGGAAGTTGCGGCCGATGATCATCGGCTCGCTTTCCGGGTGGTTGATGTTGTTGGGCAGCACCGCGCGGCCACGCGCGATCTCGTCACGCACGAACTCCGGGGTGATGCGCGCCTGGATGCTGGCACCAAAGCTCTGGCCAGGATGCTGTTTCAGCAGACCGGCATCGGCCAGCGCTTCGATGCGCTGGTTCTCGCGGATGGCCACGAACTCCATCTCCGGAGTGACGATGCCGCGCCGGGCGTAGTGCATCTGGCTGACGTTGGCGCCGGCCGCAGCGCGGCGCGGCAGCGCGCGGTTGGGGAAGCGCACCGAAGCCAGCTTCGGGTCGTGCTCGCGGGCACGGCCGAAGGCCGAACTCAACGCGGCCAACTGCTCGGTATCGCCGCGCTCGGCCACCCAGCCGGCGCGCAACGCGCCCAGCCCGGTGGACAGGTCGATGCGTGCACCCGGGTCGGTATACGGGCCGGAGGTGTCGTAGACGGTGACCGGCGGATTGTCCTCGCCGCCGAACACGGTAGGCGTGCGGCTCAGCGCGATCTCGCGCATCGGCACACGCAGGTCGGCGCGCGAGCCTTCGACGAACACCTTGCGCGAACCGGGGATCGGCGTGGTGACGGATTCGGAAAGCTGCTCGGTCTGGCGCAGCAGGGAGGCGGGTTCGGCACTCATGGCATTCGTCCTGGGATGGCGGGACGAAGCGGCGGCGCCGGACACCGCATGCCGGCCGGCCGCATGGGCGAGGCAGGAACAAGCGGGTCCCGCGAAGCTTCCCTACGCCGGTGTCAACCGGATCAGGTTCGAAGGGACTGTCTCAACCGCCGCCATGGACCGGCGCGGTACCCCCGCTTCATGCCGACCATTAGACACGCTGGAACCGCCGTTGCCAAACCCCGGGCCCTCACGGGCAGGCCGGCATGGCAGGGATCACGGATCCGGCGGCGTCACCCATCTGCCACCGCCGCCCATGCCAAGGCCGGCAGTCACCGTGCTCGACAAACATTGCCACCGTCCACGACATCTCGCCATGCAGTGCCCGCGCGGAAACATCATCGGGACACATTAAACGTGGAGGCTTGACCCCACAAGAACTCACGCTTCATCACTCTCTCTCCACCACCGGCATCCCCGGTGGCTTTTTTTTGCCTGCTCCAGGCCTGCCATGACGCGAAAGAGCCCGCCCGCCTTGCGGCGGACGGGCCCTTCGCGTTCAGCTCGCAAACCAGTGCGGCTTACCAGTCGTACTGCAGCTGGATGCGCGCATAGCGCGGTGTGGTGTAGTACTTGCCCACCTTGTAGTTGTTGTAGATGTAGCCGTAGGTGGTGTTGTCGGTCTGCTCGTAGACCTGCACGGGCTTGATGTTGTTGAACAGGTTCATCACCGACATCTGCAGGCTCAGGCCCTTGACGAAGGCCGGGCGATACACCGCATTCGCGCTCAGGTTGTACGTCCACGGCGTGCGGCCGCTGGTGCCGAGCTTGGAAATTTCGCCATTGCAGTAGTGGAACGAACCACCGTAGCCGTACTCGGTGTCGAACGTGCCGGTGCCGCCGCCATAGCAGCTGATCGGCGAGCCGGACTGGATCTGCAGGTTCAGGCCGGCCTGCCACTCGGGCGTGAAGTTGTAGGCGCCGTAAGCCTTCAGGCTGTGGCGGTGGTCATTGAACAGATAGCCGTTGGAGCCGTACATGATCTCCGGGAAATCGAAATCGGAGGTCGTGCCGGTGTCGTCCTGGCCATTGGTGCTCTTGACCAGGCCCTCGTAGTTGCCCTGCAGCTTGGACCACGTGTAGTTGATGCTGGCATACCACTTGTCGGTCTGCTTGTCGGCACTGAGCGTGATGGCCTTGTAGGTTCGCTTGGCCTTCGAGCCCAGCGCGCTGGCCGGCACGGTGATCGAATCGGCGGTGCCGTCGCCATCCACGTCCATCGTGATCTTCAGGTCGCTGCCCGGGTTGTACAGCCAGCAACCCGGCAGGTTGCCCGGCACCGTCCACTCGTCATCCCAGTTGGACAAGTCGTAGCCGGCGGCCGTGGCCGCGTTGTAGACGGCGCGCGAATCGCAGGTGTCGTCGATCACGTTGTTGATGCGCCGATACGTGGCCTTGATGCCCAACGTCCATGCATCGAGGAAGCGGTTATCCGAAGCCAGCTTGCGCTGGTAGCCGAGGATCGCCTCGTCCTGCGTGTACGGCTTCAGGCCCTTGCTGGACACGGCCTTGGCATCGGGCACCGTGCCGTTTTCGCCGTTGTAGACCGCATCGTAGGCACCGCCGAAGGCCGAGCCGGTGACATTGGGCACCCCGCTCACCGGGTCGATGCCGCTGTAGGTGTAGTAGTCCACCGTGTAGTACGACGCACTGGCCGCACGCAGCGCGACGTTGGCCGCGATGGGCAGCGAGTAGCGCCCCAGCGAGGCAAACAGCTTGCTGTCGCCGTCGCCCGAAATGTCCCACGAAAAACCCATCCGCGGCTGCCAGATGTTGTCCTGCTTGACGAAGCTGACGCCGGCCGAGTTCTTGTTGTTGAACGAATCGTTGCGCACGCCGTAATACAGCATGAAGTTGTCGCTGACCTGCCAGTTGTCTTCCAGATACCAGGACTTCTGCCGGATCTCCACGCTGCCGCCGGTGCGGTAATTGATCCGGTAGGCATATGTCGGCCTGATCACCCAATAGGCGCCGGCCGAGTAGGAGTCGCCCTGCTTGGACTTCCAGGTCTCGTCGCTGTAGCCGAAGCCGATCTTGTGATCGCCCAGCTGCCATTCGAAGTCGAGCTTGCCGCCCTTGCGCTCGTTATGGCCACCGTAGATGCCCACCGAACTGGTGACCGCGCACCCCAGCTGGCTGCCGGTGACATACGAGTAGACGTAGGGGCAGGCACCGTCGGCCGCGTAGATATCGCCAGTGTAGTAGCTGGCCACGCCATCGGCGCTCACCGTGTACTGCGAGCTGCGGTTGCGCATCTGGCCGTACTGCAGCGAGGCGGTGAAGGTATCGGTGAGGTTGCTGGTCCACTTGAACACGTCGGTCTGGCCGCCGCTCTTGCCGATCAGCTGGCCCTTGTATGCGGTCTTGGACACGTCGGCGGTGTCGAGGTCGTAATTGGCCGTGTAGTAGTCGTAGGTGTAGCGGCCGCGGTTGCGGAACCCGGTGTATTCGATGTGATTCCAGTCATTCGGGTACCAGTCCAGCTTCACCAGCTGGTACGGCGTCTTGCTGCCGTAGTCGTAGGCGGTGGTTGAAGTGGAGGTGTCGCTGGTGGAGGAACGCCCGCCATAGCTGGTGGAGTGGCTGTCGCTGAGCTGGCCGAGGGCGAAGATGAACAGCTTGTCCTCGATCAGCGGGCCGCCCACCCACGCGGTGTACACGTTGGAGGCGCTGTAGTTGTTCTTGTAGTTGCGGAAGATCTCGCCATCGTTGCGATACACGTTGCCCACGTTGTCGCTCAGCGAATCCGGCGTGGCCGCCCAGCTGAAACCGCCGTGCCACTCGTTGGTGCCGCGCTTGACGTTGACGCTGGTCACGCCGCCGGTGGAGAAGCCGTACTTGGCACCGTAACCCCCGGTCTGCACGTCGAGCTGGCCGATGGCCTGATACGGCACCTGCGAGAACGACAGGCTGTCGTACAGGTTGGTGACGTTGAAACCGTCGACGTAATAGCTGTTTTCCGCAGCGGACGCGCCACCGAAGGATGCCGGGCCGAAGTAGCCACTGCTGGACACCGTGCCGGGCGTCAGCAGCGACACGCTGGTGACGTCGCGCGACACCGGCAGCGTGTTGAGCTGCTCGGCCGTGAAGGTGGTGCGCGATTCCACGCTGGACAGGTCGATCGCATTCACGCCGCTGCCATGCACCACGATGGCGTCCAGGTTCTGCGCATCGCCATCGAGGTTGACCGCCGCCGCCTGGCCGGCCACCACCGTCACGGTGCGCGTGGCGCCACCGTCCAGACTTACCTCATAGCTGCCGGTCGGCAGCGAAGACACGCGGAAACGGCCATCCGTTCCCACGGCCACCTCGCGGGTGATGCCCGACGCCAGGCTGCGGATCTGCACACGCTCCCCGGCGGCGGCCGGAGCAGAGCCGACGATGTCGCCCGAGGTACTCTGGGCCCATGCGGCCCCTTGCGCGAGGCACGCACCCAGCACCAGCGACAGTGCCGCGCGCTTGAGGGTTCGATGTTGATTGGTTCGAGTCATGGCTCTTGAAATTTCCCGAGTGTCGATGGAATGGATTGCCATGCCGTCGCCGCTTCGAAAAACAAAGCGCGAACGGATGGCTCACGGGAAATTAACGATCCAATGCGGCTGCGGATTGCCGCCGGCAAACGGTGCCGGCAAGAACCCGACACGCTTCGACATATTCAGGCCACGCGGACATTGCCGGCCGTCATTGAGGGCATCGGAGCCGTCCAAAGCCATTCGCTCCGACGGTTCCGCCACGGCCCCCGCATTGCCCTTGATGATCACGGAGAGAAGCCGCTTTCCCACCTCGCAGCACTGGGAGGGATGCAGACAATGCTGCGGCACAATCCCACGCACTGCATGCAAGCACGTGCATTGCACCCAATTCACATCTGGCGCACATGACACGAATACACCACACCCTGAGAATAAGGCTGCGAAAGACACAAAACGCGGCTTGCATGCCGCCGGAACCAGCCATAGACAACGCTACATCCCGGTACCTGCCACATCCAGCATCGCCAGCTGACAGGCATTCCGGCTGGCGATGATGCCGGCCCGCATTGCCAGCGTCTCCGGTTCCGGCACTACGCCGAGTTCGGAATGCAATGCCTGCGCCATGTCGTCGAACACCGCCAGTGCAAGCCCGTACTCGCCGGTCATCGCCAGCGTGCGCATGAGGCCTCGGCCATGCTCTTCATTGCAGGCATCCATCTGCATCAAGCGCCTGCCGACGGCGATCGCGTCATCGTATCGTCCGTCATTGGACAGACGGTCACGCAAACATCCCATCGCCGTAGCGAGTCCCCGCGCCACACGCTCGCGTGTCAGCGCCAACCAGTATTCGAAATCCTCGCAACCATCCAGCACCAGCCCGGCCAGCAACTCCATGCCTTCCCGAGGCCCCGAGGCCAACATGTCCAGCAGCCCCTCATCCCCGAGCCCGGCCGAGGCGCGGCCACACGACAGCACGTGGTCGATATCCGAGACGGGGCCGGATGACCCGCGCCAACACAGGCTGTCGCGATCGCTGTGCAGTACCCCGTCGCCCACGGTCGAACGGACACATCGATTCAAATCAGCAAGAACCTGCCGCAGGTTGGTCAATGCGGCGGCAGGCGACAAGCTCGGCCAGAGCAGGGTTGCCGCATGGGCTCGTCGCCGAGGCTTGCCCGGCTCGCAGGCCAGCCAGGCCAGCAGCGCCCAGCCCTTGCGGTACTGCAAGGTCCGGGCATGCCCGGTGCCGGTCAACAGCCGGGGCAACCCCAGCAGACGGAGGCGGGGTCCAATGTCGGGATGCCTGCATGAAAGCCCCCGCGGCACCCGATCCAGAACTCCGCCAACATGGCCGGCCCTATCCGCGATTCCGCGACAACCCATGGCCTACTCCCGGTAGATGACTGGGCTTTTTCCGCCCTCATCATCACAACCGGGAAAAGCATGCGGATCCCATCATCCGGCGCTGCCTCTGCGGCATTGTCGTAATACTGCGGTGCCCGGCGTGCATCGCCCGCATCCTGCTGAAAGGCGCCGGCCAGCTCCGCATGGCGGGTTTGCAGGGCATCGCTGCCGGCCGGGTACAGGCTGCGCGCCAAAGGCAGGCCGCGCTCCAGCATGCCGATGCCCTCGCGCACTTTCATTTCCGCCAGCAGGACCCGGGCAAGGCGTAACTGGAAACTTGATGTCGGAGACTGCCGCTGTCGTGGTGCTGGATGACCGCGGCCATTTCCTCGCGGAAACGATATTCGGCGCCGACATGGTCGCCGCGGCCCTTCATGACCGGCGCGAGGTTGTGCAGGATATCGCCGTTGAAGGCATCGGCCTTCCCTGAAGCCCTCGCCCCGTCAGCCATCTGCCTGCGGCGCTGGGCCAGCGCGCGCGCCAGCACGGTCCGGCCTCGTCGAGCTTGCCTGCCTGCTGGAGGGCCAGATCGACGATGCCACCCGCACCCGACAACGCTCCGATGCGGCCGGATTTCTCCGCAAGGGCAAGAGATTGCCGCGCAGGTGCAACGGCTTTGTCCCGCGCGAAGTGCGGCTCGGCAACAGGGACAGACCGTGCAATGCACTGGTGGCTTCATCCGGTTGGTCGACACTCGGGGCCTGCAATTCGGCGGCCGCCTTGCGCAACAGCGGCTCGGCCTTGGCTGTCAGCATCAGGCTCATGCAGGCCCGGCCGATGACCGCGCGCAAGCGTGCGCGCAAACGTGGTTCGGCGGAAAGGTCTTCGTCGGTGCTGCGCGCCGCCTTGTGCAGGATGTCGCTGGCGCGGATGTTCTCGGTGCCGTTGCGTCCGCGCATCTTCGGGTCGGCCGCATCGAAAGCGCCGACGAGGAAATCGCTCACCCGCGCCGCCGTTTCCTGCCAGCGGCGGCGCAGGAAACACCTGCTGCGGCACATCCGCGCGACATGCGCCGGGCCGCCATGTCGCGCTAGGTGGCGTAGACCGCTTCGAACAATGCATCGGTAGTGCCCGCTGCATTGCCATCGGTGCCGTTCCAGTCGGCCAGCAGGCCGGTGATCTGCTCGGATGCAGGCAGGGCCGCCCTCGCCTCGTCGTCGCTGCCCTGCCCCCGTGCAAGGCATCTCCGGATTTGCCACGCATGCGGTTTCTCCGTCCTGCACGAAACCATTCATCGAAAATCGCGGCCGCATGCATCCTGCTGCTTCTGGCGGTTGCGCATTCTGGCCGGATCGCCGCCGTCATGACGGGCCCCGGCACACGCTTTCCACTGCAACCGTGCTGTCGCGGCATGGCCTGCGAGCGGTTTCACCCGCAACCGCGCATTGCGGTATTGACAGACCGAAGACACGCATGTTTATCTCCGCTCCATGCAGCCCAACGCCGCCAACTTCGATTCCATGCAGACCGCGCCCATCGGCGCGCCGGTCGGCGGCGCCTCGCTCCTCGTACTCGTCCTTATTACCAAGCCCACAGGTGCGGGACGAACTGGCGCGTAAACGGATAACTGCCAAGCTTCGATCAGAACCCCGCACCGGCAACGGCGCGGGGTTCCGCGTTTCAGGACCCAGAAAAGTTACCTCTGACATGAACCCAACCACTTCCCGCTTCGAGAAAACCCGCTGCAGCGGCACGTCCGGCACCAAGATGCCGGGCGCATGCCGTGGCATGCGTGCTTGCGCGAAGGCATCGACCCGCAACGCATCTCTCATCCGCCAGCCGGCCACGCAACGCGTCGCCGGCTGATTTTTTGTCCGCAGTTCCCATCCGTCACCCATTCCACATCACCCGCAAGGAACCCGCACCATGACCACCAACACCCTTCCCCAGCCCTCCATCGCCATCATCGGTTATGGCAGCCAGGGCCGCGCGCATGCCTTGAACCTGCGCGAGTCGGGCTTCGACGTGGTCGTAGGCCTGCGCCCGGGCGGTCCGACCGAAGCCAAGGCGCAGGCCGACGGCTTCATCGTGAAGACGCCGGCCGAGGCCGTGAAGGATGCCGATCTGGTGGCGATCCTGACCCCGGACATGGTGCAGAAGAAGGTCTACGAGGAATCCGTCGGCCCGAACATGAAGCCCGGCGCCTGCCTGCTGTTCGCCCACGGCCTGAACGTGCACTTCGGCATGATCGAGCCGCGCGCCGATCTGGACGTGGTGCTGGTCGCACCCAAGGGCCCGGGCGCGCTGGTGCGCCGCGAGTACGAGATCGGCCGCGGCGTGCCGTGCATCTGGGCGGTCTACCAGGACAAGAGCGGCCATGCCAAGGACCTCGCGCTGGCCTACGCCGCCGGCCTCGGCGGCGCGCGCGCCAACCTGATCGAAACCACCTTCAAGGAGGAGACCGAAACCGACCTGTTCGGCGAGCAGGCCGTGCTGTGCGGCGGCGCTTCCTCGCTGGTGCAGGCCGGTTTCGAGACGCTGGTGGAAGCCGGCTACCAGCCGGAAA
>DMID01000120.1:0-8445 GCA_003449195.1 Lysobacteraceae bacterium
AGGATCAGCGTGCCGCTGCCGGGACAGGCGGCCAGTTGCTGGCTGTCGCGCACCCGCAGCGTGGCGGCATCGGCGCGGAACGTGCGCGGTGCAGCAAGCGCATGGCCGTCGGCGAACGCAGCGGCCGTCAGCGTGGCCGGCAGCTTCAAGGACAAGGGGGCGCTGTATGCCGGCGATGCCGGCGTCGGCGTGCTGCCGTCCAGCGTGTAGTGCAGTGGGTAGCCGAGCGGGTTGCCCAGCGTGAAGGTGGCCGTTGCGGCGTGCCGATCCGCTGCGATGTCGGCTTTCACGTCGAAAGGCGTATGCGCATAGCCGATGCCGAGCGCGTCGTAGCGCTGCAATTGCACCGGCAGGCGTTGCAGGAAGCCGGCGTAATCCTTGCGCGTGCGCGGGCTCCAACCGGTTTCGGCCACGGCGGCCAGGCGCGGCAGCATTTCGTGCTGCAAGCGCGCAAAGCTGCGCGTGTGCTCGGTCCACAGGTTGGCCTGCAGGCCGAGGATGTGGTACTGCCGGTCTGCTTCCAGTGCGGCGGGCACCGGTTCGAAGGCGTACACCTGCTTGAGCGGGATCATCGCCGGCCGGCCCGGCGGCTCGTCCGGCAGATCGGTCTGCAGGTAGTCGAGATAGAGATCGGACGAGGGCGACATCACCACGTCGTGGCCCTGGCGCGCAGCCTCGATGCCGCCCTCGATGCCGCGCCAGGACATCACCGTGGCTTCGGCCGGCAGGCCGCCTTCGAGGATCTCGTCCCAGCCGATCAGGCGCTTGCCGTGCGCGGTCAGCGTCTTCTCGATGCGCTTGATCATCCCGCTCTGCATCTGTGCCGCGTCGCGCACGCCCAGCGCCTTCATCCGCGCCTGCATGTGCGGCGAGGCCCGCCATTGGTCCTTGACGGCCTCGTCGCCGCCGACATGGATGTAGGTGCCTGGGAACAGCGCGGCGATGTCGGTGAACACGTCGTCGATGAAGCGCAGCGTGGATTCGTCCGCGTTGAACAGGTTGGCGTGAACGCCCCATTCGCTGGACACCGCCAGCGGCGCGTCGCTGACGCCAAGTTGCGGATAGGCGGCGATCGCGGCGGTGGCGTGGCCGGGCACGTCGAACTCGGGGACGATGACGATGTGGCGCGCGGCGGCGTAGGCGATCACCTCGCGGATCTGCGCCTGCGTGTACCAGCCGCAATATGGCGCCGGTTTGCCGTCGGCGCCGATGCCGGCATCGCCGGCCGGGATGCGGCAGCCGCCGACTTCGGTCAGGCGCGGGTAACGCGGTATCTCGATGCGCCAGCCCTGGTCGTCGGTCAGGTGCCAGTGGAAGGTGTTGAGCTTGTGCAGCGCCATGGTGTCGAGCACCTGCTCGACCTGTTCGACGCTCCAGAAGTGCCGTGCCGAGTCGAGCATGAAACCGCGCCAGGCAAAGCGCGGCGCATCCTCGATGCGCACGTTGCCGATGCGGACCGGCCCCTTGCCACCATCGGCGGTGAGCAGCTGCCACAGCGTGATGCCGCCGTAGAACAGCCCGCGCGCATCCTTCGCGGTGACGGTGGCCCGGTTGTCCTTCAGCGTCAGTGCATAGGCCTCGGGCGAAGTGCCACGGAAGGCCGGATCGAGGCGGAACACGATGGTGTTGCCGTGACCGGTACTGGAAACCGCCGGGACGATGCCGCGCGCGGCGCGGATCTTCTCGCGGAAGTAGTCGGCGGCGTCTGCCGCCCCCTGCCCTTCGGACACAAGCCGTGTGTCGGCATCGAAGCGGAAGCTGCCGGTCTGCGGCAGCAGCGTGGCCGGTTGCGGAATCAGGGCCGGCAGCGCGTCCGGCACATCTTCGGCCTGCGCCGACACGGACGAAACGGCCAGCAGCAAAAGCAGCGCGGTGGATCGGAGCAGGGAAGTCATGGGATGGATCATGTCGTCACCCGGGTTCGGCAGGGCAGTTGCCCACAAAAAGAGGGCCCGGACAAGACCGGGCCCTAGGTGGATCAATTGAATCGGTGAGTGGCGCCGGGGCGACTCAATACTTCACGCGGATGTTGAAGTAGTACTGCCGGCCGTTCTCGTAGAACGAGGTCGGGATGGCCGAGGTCTGGTAGTACTTGATCGTCGGGTTGTTGAGGTTCAGTGCATCCAGGCTGAAGCTCAGCCAGTCGGTTGCCTTGTAGCTGAGCGAAGCCGACAGGGTGCCGAGGCTGTCCTGGTAGTACGGGTTGGCACCGGACAGGCCGATCAGGAACGACGAGCGGTGGGTGTAGCCGATGCGTGCGCCGAAGCTGTCATTCTCGAAGAAGGCGCCCACGTTGTAGGTGTTCTTCGAGTTGCCCAGCAGGTTGTCGCTGCCGTCGGCCCAGGTATGCGAGCTGCTGCCGGCCGAGTAGGTGTAGTTGGCATCGACGCCGAAGTGCTCGCCGATCGGCTGCTGGTAGGCCAGCTCCACGCCGTGCACCTTGGCATCTGCATTGATCGGCACGGACACCTGATAGGCCTCGAGCTGGTGGGTCAGCTCGCTGAACAGCATCTGGGTCTGGGTGCCATAGGCCACGTAGTCCTTCATGTCCATCGCGAACACGCCGAAGGACAGCAGGCCGCGCGGCATGAAGTACCACTCCAGGTTGGCGTCCAGGTTGGTGGACACCACCGGCTTCAGCTCCGGGTTGCCGCCGCCGCCGGTCTTGTTCAGGTCCGAGCCCCAGCTGGATGCGCCCAGCGCGGAATAATCCGGCAAGGTCTGGGTCTGCGAAGCGGCGAAGCGGAACAGCAGGTCGTCGGTCAATTCGAACTTGAGGTTCACGCTCGGCAGCACGCGGCTGTGCTTGTTGTTGGTGGACTTGCGGATCCAGTTGCCGAACAGGCTGGACACGTCGGCATTGGCCGCACTGGACACGGACTGATAGGAGTCGATGTCCTGGTCGATGTCGACGTAGCGCAGGCCGACGTTGCCGCTCCAGCGGTCGCCGCTGAAATTGGCCTGGACGTAGGCGGCGAAGTTCTTTTCCTTCACCTTCCACTCGGCGCCGTAATTGTGACGACCATTGGGGCCGTCGTCATTCGACAACCAGGTCGAGTTGTTGAGGATGGCGTCCTTCAGTGCGCCCGGGGTGAAGTACCACAGGTTGCGCGGGAAATCGCCGCCGATGCCGCTGGCAAAACCGCTCGGATAATTCGCCGTGGCACCGCCTTGCAAGGCGGCCCAGATGTTGCCGGGGCTGGCGCCTTCGGGCGATTCGGCCTTGCGGGTGTGATCGGCATAGCGTGCGCCGAAGTCGATGGAACTCAGCGCACCGCTGTCGACGTACTGGCTGAAGTCGGCGGTGAACCAGTCCTCGTCGTCCTTGGCGGTCACTTCCTGATTGCCCCAGGTACCGAAACTGGTCACGCCGGCCGGCGAAATGTCGCCGCCCACGTTCCAGTCCAGCGGCGAACCTGCGCCATGGCTGGTCCAGCTGGCGCCGCCACCGTCGGCCGCGGTCACCTCGGCGATGAACTGGCGCGGGGTCGTGCCCTTTGCACTGGTGGTGCCCGCCTGGAATTTAGAGTTGAGGTTGTCGTTGATCTGCCAGTCCGCATCCAGCGTGATGTAGTTGGTCTTGGCCTTGGCTTCGCGGTAGATCATGTCGTACACGGCGTACGGCGTGCCGGCCACGCCGGTATACGTGGCATTGCTCAACACGCCGTCCTTCACCACGTAGCCGGCATCGGGTGCCTGGCTCTTGGCGAAGTTGCCGCTCCACATCATGAAGTTGCGGTTGTAGTTGTTGGCATCCATGTCCGAGCTGAAGCCGCTCAGACCCAGGGTCAGGGTGTCGCTGGGCTTGAACTGCACGTCGATCAGGCCGCCCTTGCGGTCGCGGGTCTGCTCGAACAGGGTCGAGCCGACCAGGCCCGGCACATAGACGCCGATCAGGTCGGGGTTGGTGGCGGCGACCGGGTCGGTGGCCGAGATCTGCGAGAAGCCGCCCGGGATTTCCTGGGCTTCGCGGCGAAGCTCGCGCTTCTGCTTGAACGCCTGCACCATCACGCCGAAGGTGCCTTCGTCGTTCTTGTAGTTGAACAGGCCGGACAATTGCGGGTCGGTGCTTTCAGCCTGGTCCGAATAGACCGCGCCGATGGAAGCCTCGGCCGTGATCTTGTCGGCGAACTCGAGCGGGCGGCGGGTCACGATGTTGACGGTGCCGGTGGTGCCGCCGTCCTGGAGCTTGGCTTCGGAGGACTTGTACACGTTCACCGAACCCACCAGCTCGGACGGCAGCAGGGTGTAGCTGACGCTGCGGCCGACGTTGCTGCCCTGGCTGAGCACGAACCAGTCGGCCGAGCCGACGCTGTGGCCGTTGATCAGGGTCTGGGTCAGGCTCGGGCTGGTGCCGCGCAGGCTGACGCGGTCGGCTTCGTCGAAGCCGCCCTCATCGGCGCTGGACGAGCTGATGTTGACGCCGGGCAGACGCTGCAAGGTATCGGCCACGTTGTGTGCCGGCAGCTTGCCGACATCTTCGGCGGTGACCACTTCAACGCGGGCGTTGGCATCGCGCTTGGTGTCGAGCGACTTTTCCATGGAGCCGCGGATGCCGACCACGGTGACCGTGTCCAGATCGGTGGCGTCCTGCTTGGGCGCTTCCTGCGCGTTGACCTGCAGCGAGAAGCCCAGGCAGGTGACGATGGCGGCGGATAGTGCGGACTTGCGGTAGTTCATGATGTCTCTCCCATCATTTGCTACTACGGGTTGGAATCCGGTTCCGCGGGTGCGGGCCGGGCAGGTGGACCATTCGCCCGGCCGTGGTGGCCCGGGCACAGCAAATCAGTGTTGAAGCCGTTGGCCGAGGTACCAGTTGGCGGCGCCGATGACGCCCAGTTGCCCGTGCTCGACCAGTTTCACGGGAATGCGTTCCAGCGCTTCGCGCATGCCGCCCTTGTTGAGGAAGCGTTCGACGAAACGGCTGTTGATGAGGAAATCGCGGATTTGCGGCAGGATGCCGCCGGCCAGGTACACGCCGCCCTGGATGCCGTAGGCGAGGGCGAGGTCGCCGACCGTGCTGCCAAGCAGGCCGCAGAACACGTCGAGTGCCTCGCGCGCGAGGGCGTCTTCATTGGCGAGTGCGGCGGCGGTGATGTCGCCCGGCGTGGTCTGGCGTGGCGCAATGCCGCGCAGCTCGCACAAGGCCAGATAGAGGTGCAGCAGGCCGGGGCCGGACAGCGCGTGCTCGTTGGGCACATGGGCGCGGCTGCGCAGCCAGTGGCGCAGGATGTCCAGCTCCACGTCGTTGCCGGCGGCCAGCGCGGACTGGCCGGCTTCGGTGGGCAACACCACCGGCCCGGAGCGGGCCGGGATCCACACCGCGGCGCCCAGCCCGGTGCCGGGGCCGACGATCAGGATCGGCCCGGACGGCGTTCCCGACGTGTCCGGGCCGGCAAGCTGCAGCACCTCGCTGGCATCCACTTGCGCGGCGGCGTAGGCCACGGCCTCGAAATCGTTGACCAGACGCAATTCGTCCAGCCCGGTGCGGGCACGCACGTCGGCCAGCGACAGTGGCCACGGCAGGTTGTTGGTGATGACCGTGCCGTCCTCGATCGCATAACCGGCGCTGGCGATCACGCCTTCGCGGATGGGCGCGCCATCGAGCTGGGAAAGGAAATGTCCAACGATGTCAGCAAGGCTCGCGTAGTCGGCGCAGCGGTATTTGCGGTAACCGAGAAGCGTGACCTGCGCGTCGGCGGCATGTCCCGCGCGGACCTGCGCGATGCGGACGTGCGTGCCGCCGACATCGGCCGCGATAAACGAGCGTTCCGCGGCGATCGATCCGGATGGCAGTGGGCTGGCGATGACGGCCACGCAGTCTCCCGAGCATGTTTCTGGTTGGCGGACCGGCACGGCGGCCATCCGTCTGCGGCCGAGTTTGGCAAGCTAATGACAACGATTGCAATACCATTGCGTCAAATTTTCATCCGGGTGTGCCGGCCCCGGGATGCCGTGCAGGCGCACCTGGCGGACACGGGGGATGCCGCCCATTTCGCTGATTTGCCCGGAAATGCGGTAAATCCGCTTTGCCCACAAGGGGTTCCATGCACAGCCGGTCGTTGGCGATGGTTCCGAATGAAAGGCTTGACAAGGCTCCGGCATTGCGGCGAAGAATGTGACAACGATGGATCCGGGGCGATGTCCCGCGAGACATCCGGCTTGCCGACACACCATTTGCCCGTCTGCGGGCCTACTCGGGATACCTTCGATGACCGTTCCCACCGCCGTCGCCGCGTCGCGCACCAACCCGGCGTCGTCCATCGCCATCGTCGGCGTGCTGTTTTTCGTGATCGGCTTCTTCACATGGGTCAACGGGCCACTGATCACCTTCGTGCGGCTGGCCTTCGATCTGGACGAGGTCAATGCCTTCCTCGTGCTGATGGTGTTCTACCTGTCCTACTTCTTCCTCGCCCTGCCGTCGTCGTGGATCCTCAAGCGCACCGGCATGAAGAAGGGGCTCGCATTGAGCCTGGTGGTGATGTCGGCGGGGGCGGCGATGTTTGGCCAGTTTTCCACCCAGCGCTGGTATCCGGGTGCGTTGGCCGGGCTGTTCGTGATCGGCAGCAGCCTGGCCTTGCTGCAGACGGCGGTGAACCCGTACATCAGCATCCTCGGCCCGCACGAGAGCGCGGCACGGCGCATCGCGCTGATGGGCATCTGCAACAAGATCGCGGGCATCCTCGCGCCGCTGGTGATCGGCACGCTGGTGCTGCACGGCGTGGGCGACCTGTCGGCGCAGGTGGCCGATGCCGACCCGGCGACCAAGGCCGTCCTGCTCGACCGGTTTGCCGCCAAGATCCACGTGCCCTATCTGACGATGGCCGGCATCGTGCTGGTGCTGGCCATCGGCGTGCTGTTCTCGCCGTTGCCGGAGTTGAAACCGTCCGAAGTCAACGCCGGCGCCGGTGCGTCGGGTGCGGGCAAGGCCGGCGAGCGCACCAGCATCTTCCAGTTTCCGCACCTGTGGCTGGGCGTGCTGTGCCTGTTCGTCTACGTGGGCGTGGAGGTGATGGCCGGCGACGCCATCGGCACCTACGGCCACGGCTTCGACCTGCCGCTGGACCAGACCAAGGTGTTCACCTCGTTCACGCTGGGCGCGATGCTGGCCGGCTATCTGGCCGGGCTGGTGCTGATCCCGCGTTTCGTGTCGCAGGAGCGCTGGCTCAGCGTGTCGGCCGTGCTCGGCGTGCTGTTCTCCATCGGTGCATTGCTGACGCACGGCTACGTGTCGGTGGGCTTCGTCGCCGCGCTCGGGTTTGCCAACGCGATGATGTGGCCGGCGATCTTCCCGCTGGCGATCCGCGGGCTGGGCCGTTTCACCGAAACCGGCTCGGCACTGCTGGTGATGGGCATCGCCGGCGGCGCGGTGATCCCGCCGCTGTTCGCGCTGCTCAAGCAGCACTTCGACTTCCAGTGGGTGTTCGCCGCGCTGATGGTGCCGTGCTACCTGTACATCCTGTTCTATTCGCTGCGCGGGCACCGCGTCGGCCTGGCCGGGGCCGGGCACTGATTCGGGCATGATGGACCGGACTCCCCCCACGCCGATGAACCCCATGCGCAGACCCACCATCAAGGACGTGGCCGAACTGGCGAAGGTCTCGCTGAAGACCGTCTCGCGCGTCATCAACAACGAGCCGTCGGTGATGCAGGCCACCCGCGCGCGGGTGCTGCGCGCCATCGCCGACCTCGACTACGAACCGGACCCGTCCGCGCGCAACCTGCGCAGCGGCACGCCGTTCGTGATCGGGCTGGTGTACGACAACCCCAACCCGTACCACATCATCGCCATCCAGAACGGCGTGCTGGCGGCGTGCCGGGAAACCGGCTTCGGCCTGCAGATCCATCCCTGCGATTCCAGCTCGCCGCTGCTGGCCGATGAGCTGTGCGAGTGGGCGCAGCGTTCGCGCCTGGCCGGGATGGTGCTGACCGCGCCGATGTCCGAGCGGGCCGATCTGGTGGCGGCGCTGCGCGCGCGCAACGTGCCGCTGGTACGCATCATCGCCGCTTCCGAAGACCCGGCCGACGGGCCGTGCGTGTTCGTCAACGACAACGATGCCGCCTACGAAGTCACCGAACACCTGATCCAGCTCGGACACCAGCGCATCGGCTTTCTGTGGGGCGGGCAGTCGCACCGTTCCAGCACCGAGCGCTACCTTGGCTACGAGCGCGCGCTGCGCGACTATGGCATCGAGCCGGACAAGCATCTGGTGGTGCAGGGCGACTACACCTTCGACGACGGCTTCCGCGGCGCGCGCCGCCTGCTGGCGTTGCGCGACCCGCCGACCGCGATCTTCGGTTCCAACGACGAGATCGCCGCCGGCGTGCTGGCTGCGGCCAAGTCGGCCGGCATGAACGTGCCCTACGACCTGTCCATCGCCGGTTTCGAGGACAGCCCGTTCTCCAAGCAGTCCTGGCCGCCGCTGACCACCGCCAAGCAGGCCA
>DMID01000120.1:8492-8636 GCA_003449195.1 Lysobacteraceae bacterium
ACCACCGCCAAGCAGGCCACCGAGGACATGGCGCGCCATGCCGCGCGGCTGCTGATCGGCAGCCTGCGCCAGGATGCCTACGACGAGCAGGCCGGCGCGCTGCGCAACCGCGGCTTCACGCCGCAGCTGGTGGTGCGCGGCTCG
>DMID01000097.1 GCA_003449195.1 Lysobacteraceae bacterium
GGGCGGGGGGGGGGGGGGGGCTGGGCCGGCGAAGTCCGCCGGTGAAACGGCAAACGCCCCGCCGGTCGCCGGCCGGCAGGGCGTTTCGATGCCGATGCGGCCCGCCGCGACGGCGGGCGGGGGCTTCAGCGGATGACCAGCACCGGGATGGTGCCGCGGGTCAGCACTTCATTGGTCTGGCTGCCGATCAGCAGGCGGCCGATGCCCCGGCGGCCATGCGAGGCCATCACGACCAGATCGCAGCCCTGCTTTTCGGCCGTCTCGATGATGCCGTCGGCGGCATAGCGGTCCAGCACGTGCTGGGTGGTGCAGGCAACGCCGGCGGCCTTGGCGGCGGCGGCGGCAGGCTGCAGAACCTTCTGCGCATCGTCTTCGCGCAGCTTGCGGTACTCGGGCGAGGACTCGTAGCCGACGGTCCAGCCCATCGCGTCGTACATGCCCGCCGCCCACGGCTCGGACACGGTGACGATGGTGACTTCGGCGTCGAGCGTGGACGCCAGTTCCAGGCCCTGCTTGAGGCCCTTGTTGGCAAGCTCGGAGCCGTCGATGGCGATCAGGATGTGGTGATACATGGCATGCTGCCTCTAGGCCGGATGACGGGACACGCATTGGACACCGCGGCGCCGATGCCCGCCTTGATCACGGTCAATCGCCTCGCCCCGGACGCGCAACGCTTTCGCCCCGATTATGCGGCAGCCCGATGCGGGCGGAAACACGCCCCGTTCACGCCGGCTCGAGGTTGGCGTAGGCCATCACCAGCCATTTGCTGCCGACCTCGTCGAAATTGACCTGCACGCGCGCATGCGCGCCGCTGCCTTCGTAGTCGGTGACCACGCCGCGGCCGAACTTGGCATGCAACACGTTCTGGCCGAGCTTGAGGCCCGGCGCCTCGGCCGCGATGCGCGCGTGGCCCTGCGCGCTGCTGGCCATCGGCCGCGACACCTGCACGCGCGGGCGCACCTCGTTGAGCAGTTGCGGCGGGATCTCGCGCAGGAAGCGCGACGGGATGCCGTACATGTCCATGCCGTGCAGCCGGCGCGATTCGGCATAGCTGAGCACCAGCTTCTGCCGCGCGCGGGTGATGCCGACATAGGCCAGCCGGCGCTCTTCCTCCAGCCTCTCGCTCTCCTCCAGCGAGCGCGCGCTGGGGAACAGCCCTTCCTCCATGCCGCCGAGGAACACCACCGGGAATTCCAGCCCCTTGGCCGCATGCAGGGTCATCAGCTGCACGCCATCCTCGTCGGCCTGCGCCTGCCCTTCGCCGGCCTCCAGCGCGGCATAGGCGAGGAAGGCGACCAGCTCGCTCATGCCCTCGCGCTCCTCGGCATCGAGCAAGGTGTCGCCACCGCGGGCGAAACGCGAAGCCACCGACACCAGCTCGTCGAGGTTGTCCACGCGCGAATCGGCATCCGGCCCGGCCTTGCTTTCCTTGGCCCAGTACTCGCGCAGGCCCGAACGCGCCAGCACGTGGTCGATGCGCTCGGCCAGCGGCATCTGGCCGGTTTCGCTGGCCAGCGTGTCGAGCAAGGCGGCAAAGCCGGCCAGCGCACTGCGCGCGCGCCCGGCCAGTGCCCCCTCGTCGATCGCGGCCAGCATGGCCTTCCACAAAGGTTGCGCGCGCCCGCGCGCGATGCGCCGCACTTCGTCGAGCGTGCGCTCGCCGATGCCGCGCGTCGGGGTGTTCACGGCCCGCTCGAAGGCCGCATCGTCGTCGCGGTTGGCCATCAACCGCAGATAGGCCAGCGCGTCCTTGATTTCGGCGCGCTCGAAAAAGCGCATGCCGCCGTACACGCGATACGGCACCTGTTCGGCCAGCAATGCTTCTTCGTAGGCGCGCGACTGGGCGTTGCTGCGGTAGAGGATCGCGCAATCGGCATAGCTGCCGCCGTCGCGCACCCACTGGCGGATGCGCTCGACCACGAAGCGCGCCTCGTCCACTTCGTTGTAGGCGGCGTACAGGTCGATCGGCTCGCCGTCGCCGCTGTCGGTCCACAACTGTTTGCCGATGCGGTCCGGGTTGTGCGCGATCACGCCGTTGGCGGCGTTGAGGATGTTGGCGCTGGAACGGTAGTTCTGCTCCAGCCGCACCACCTGCGCGGACGGGAAATCCTTGAGGAAGCGCTGCACGTTTTCGACCTTGGCGCCGCGCCAGCCGTAGATGGCCTGGTCGTCGTCGCCGACCACGAACACGTGCCCGGTATCGCCGGCCAGCACGCGCACGAAGGCGTACTGGATGGCGTTGGTGTCCTGGAACTCGTCCACCAGGATCTCGCCGAAACGCTGCCGGTAGTGCGCCAGCAGGGCCGGATGGTCGCGCAGCAGCTCGTGCGCGCGCAGCAGGATCTCGGCGAAGTCCACCAGCCCGGCGCGGTCGCAGCGTTCCTGATAGGCGGCGTAGGCGCGGCGCATGGTCTCGGTCCAGTCGTCGCGCGCCTCGGGCTGGATGTGTTGCGGGCGCCGGCCTTCGTCCTTCTGCGCGTTGATCCACCATGCGATCTGCTTGGGCGGGAAGCGGCTGTCGTCCAGTTCCAGCGCCTGCACCACGCGCTTGACCAACCGCAGCTGGTCGTCCGAATCCAGCACCTGGAAGGTTTCCGGCAGGCCGGCGTCGTGCCAGTGCAGGCGCAGCAGGCGATGGGCCAGGCCGTGGAAGGTGCCGATCCACAACCCGCGGCTGCCGTTGCGCAACTGCGCGTCCACGCGCTGGCGCATCTCGCCGGCGGCCTTGTTGGTGAAGGTGACGGCGAAGATGCCGTGCACCGGCACGCCGTGCACTTCGTTGAGCCAGGCGATGCGGTGGGTGAGCACGCGGGTCTTGCCGGAGCCGGCGCCGGCCAGCACCAGCATGTGCCCGGGAGGCGCGGACACGGCCTCGCGCTGGGCTGCGTTCAGCCCGTCTAGCAGGTGGGAAACATCCATGCGCTCATTTTACCGCGCGCACCCTCATTTCCCGCCGACGTACTTGAACTCCGGCAGCGACTTGATGAGCGCGCGCGTCGCGCCCGGCAGGTGCAGGGCGTGCTTGCCCTCGTCCAGCCTGAAAAGCGACACGGGGATGGCGACTTCGTGCCGGCCGACGCCGATGAAGCCGCCCACGCCGACGATCGCGGTGGACACCGAACTGTCCGGGGCAACGATGATGTCGTCGATCTTTCCGACCAGTTCATCGGCATCGTTGTACACGCTGGCGCCGAGAATCTGCTTCTTCGCACTCCAGCCCATGGCCACCACCTGCACGTCGACCACGGCGGCATTGAACGTGGTCGAGCCGGCCACCTGGGCTTGGCCGGCACCCGGCGCGCCGAAGCCGGCAAGCATCAATGCCGCCAGGGTGAAACTGCGGTACGGGGCGTTCATCGCGGCATTCCTTTGGATGGCAGTGCGCGAAGCATACGTCCCGACGCAGGCCGTCACCATGGCGAAGGCGGAGCGGCTCAATGCTCGGCCAGCCGGTCCTCGCGTGCGGTGGGGTGCGCGCCGTTCATGATGCGGTCGGTCCAGGCAATGCCGATGGCCGAGAGGATGAACACCACGTGGATGATGGTCTGCCACAGCACGCCCTGCTGGGTGAGCGCGGTGCAACGCGCCTGGCCGATGTTGGCCGCGGCATTGGCCACCAGCTCGGGCGGGCAGAACGGCAGGCCGCCCAGCGTGCCGGCGGCGATGAAGGTCTTGAGCAGGTGGATCGAGGAGATGCCGATGATGGCCATCGCCAGCTTCACCTTCAGCACGCTGGCGTTGACGTGGCTCAGCCACTCGGGCTGGTCCGGATGGTCGTCCAGGTTGAGCCGCGAGACGAAGGTCTCGTAGCCGCCGACGATCACCATGACCAGCAGGTTGGAGATCATCACCACGTCGATCAGGCCCAGCACGATCAGCATGATCTGCTGCTCGCCCATGCCGGGCGCATCGTGGATCAGGTGCCACAGTTCCTTGCCGAACAGGAACACGTACACGCCCTGCGCGACGATCAGGCCCAGATACAGCGGCAGCTGCAACCAGCGCGAAGCGAAGATCAGCGAGGACAGGGGCGCAAGGCGGCGCGGCTCGGGTGCGGACATGCGGGCATCGAAGTCGTGGCGTCGGAAGCGGCAGGCTACCGGCGCGACTTCCGCCTGCCAAGCGCCGACTGCAGACTGCGTTCATCTTCGACACGGAGCCGCGCCATGCTCGACCTGTACTACTGGCCCACGCCTAACGGCCACAAGATCACCCTGCTGCTGGAAGAACTGGCCGACGCCGGCCGGCCGCAGGCCTATGCGATCAAGCCGGTGAACATCGGCGCGGGCGACCAGTTCAAGCCCGATTTCCTCGCCATCTCGCCCAACAACAAGATGCCGGCGCTGGTGGACCATGCGCCGGCCGACGGCGGTGCGCCGCTGAGCGTGTTCGAATCCGGTGCGATCCTGCTGTATCTGGCCGACAAGACCGGCCGCTTCATCCCGCAGGACCTGCGCGGGCGCACCGCCGCACTGGAATGGCTGTTCTGGCAGATGGGCGGGCTTGGCCCGATGACCGGCCAGATGGGCCACTTCCACGTCTACGCGCCGGAAAAGATCCCGTATGCGATGGCGCGCTACCGCAACGAGGTGCACCGCCTGCATGGCGTGCTCGACACCCGCCTGGCCCACAGCGCGTTTCTTGCCGGCGCCGACTACGGCATCGCCGACATGGCCAGCTACCCGTGGATCGAGGTCTACGCCAACACCACGCCCGATTACGCCGCATTCCCGCATCTCAAGCGCTGGCACGACACCATCGCCGCGCGCCCGGCCACGGCCCGCGCCTACGCATGGAAAGACAAGATCAACCCGAACGCCGGCAAACCGCTGAGCAAGGAGGAACGCCGGCTGCTGTTCGGTCAGGACCGGCCGGAGTGAGGCGGAGCGCGAACCAGCGGAGGGGCCGGCCGCCGCCTCCGCCACTCCGGTGCGAAGCGGCTCTCACGGAGCCAGCGCGGCAACCACAGCCATTGCTTCGGGCACCGCCTGGGCAGTGAGCGCGGGGATATTCATCCCTTCGGCACGCACGGTTCGCACATCGGCAATGCCGATGAAAGACAGGATCCGGCGCAAATAGGGTTCGACGAAATCCCAGGAGTGCCACGGACCTTCGGAGAACACGCCTCCCGACGCCAAGACCAGGATGGCGCGCTTGCCCGTCGCCAACCCGACCACGCCATCCTCCGCATAGCGGAACGTCCGGCCGGGCCGGACCACCAGGTCGATCCACGCCTTGAGCGAAGAGGGAATGCCGAAATTCCACATCGGCGTGGCAATCACAAGCAGATCGGTCCGCAGGAGCTCGTCGGTCAGCCTGTCCGACTGGCCGGCCAGGGCATGCAGGCCGTCGGCCTCGGAAGCATCCCGGGTCGAAATGGCCTGCAGCGTGGCCGCATCCAGATGCGGCAATGGCATGGCCGCAAGATCCCGACGCTGCAATGTGGCCGATGGATAAAGTTCGGCGGCCCTGGTCGCAAGGGCATCGGCAACCGCCCGGCTTGCCGATGCCTTGCCCCGCGGGCTCGTTTCGACCATCAGGATGTGCTTCACCGGGGATTCTCCGGAGCGGATTGCCGCCGTGGTGGCCATTCAACCGCCCTCCGAGGTCAGTGCCGTCCAGGCGGCAAGGGAATCCATGTAATCCCTCCAGCGCGCAATTTTCCGGTCCTCGAGTCCGATGACGGAGCAGAAACGGTTGTCGTACTGCATGCCGCTGGCCCGGATGGTGCCATGCACCTCGTATTCGACGATGACCACATGGCCACCATCCGCGTGATGGACGATGGCCCGATCGGCCGACTTCAGCGAAATGCCCTCGACATAGCCCGCAAACGCGTCCATCAGGCCGGCCCGGCCGGTGATGACCCGGGGCCAGCCGGGAATGTCGTAAAGCACCTCATAAACGACATCATCGGCAACGACGTCGAAAAAGTGCCTGCCATCGACAAGCGTCCCGAGTGCCGAACGGATCAGGTCGAAATAGGGCGCGGCGGGTTGGTAGACAGCGTAGTTGTTGGTTCTTGGCATGGGGGGTTCCGTATGCTTGGTGGCAGTGCCCGCAAAAGGGAACCCTGTATATCCCGGCCGTTTCCCGGCGAGAAGAAGGCACTTTTGGTTTAGCCACTAACATCGAGGTAAGCCATGAAAGGCGCCAGACAGCCCACGCCCCTGGACCCGGCCGCCGTCTGCCGGAGCCGGGATCCATTGGCAGTACGGGAATTGCTGACCCGGATCGGCGACAAATGGACGATCTTCACCATCCTCTCGCTCGACCTGCTGGGAGGGCGCGCACGCTTCTCCGAACTCGAACGCGCCGTGCCCGGCATCTCGCAACGCATGTTGTCGGCAACGCTCAAAAGCCTTGAGCGCGATGGCCTGATCGTCCGCGAGGTATTCCCGGAGGTTCCTCCACGCGTCGAATACGAAATCACCGCGCTTGGCAGCAACCTGCTGGGCGCGCTGCAGACCCTGGTCGATTGGTCCAAGGAAAACTGGGAGGAAGTCAGGCAGGCACAGTCGGCATACGACGCAAGATAGCCGCCCGCAGGATGCAAGCCCGGCTGCCCGCAAGGGGACCTGCATCGCCCGCGCCGACAAGAGCGCAGGCGACGCTCGATGCATTCAGTCGGCCGGCTTGCCGAACGCGAAACCCTGCGGCGGCTGCGCGCCCATCAGGTTGCGCACGAAGTAATCCCAGCGGCGGCGGGTCACGTACTGGCCATCGGCACCGTTGCCGTAGCCGTGGTGCGCGTGCGGCAGCACGAGCAGGTCGAAGTCCTTGTCGGCCTTCACCAGCGCATCCACCACGAGGAAGGTCTCGTACGGCGGCACGTTGTCGTCCATCAGCCCGTGCACCAGCATCAGGTGGCCCTTCAGGTTGGCCGCATGGCGCTGGTTGGCCTGCCCGTCGTAGTTGGTGGTGCCGTCGTCGTTCTTCGTCAGCAGGCCCTGCCACTTCTCGGCCCAGTCGTCCTCGTAGTTGCGGTTGTCGTGGTTGCCGCTTTCGGCCCAGCCGACCTTGAAGAAATCCGGATACGTGAACATCGCCGCCGCCGTGGCGTTGCCGCCACCGGAATGGCCCCAGATGCCCACGCGGTCCAGGTCCATGTACGGCCGCACCGCCGCGAGATTGCGCACCGCTGCCACTTGGTCGGGCAGCGTGTTGTCGCCGATGTTGCCGTAGTAATAGTCGTGGAAAGCCTTGGAACGGCCGGGCGTGCCCATGCCGTCCACCGCGACGACGATGAACCCCAGCTCGGCCAGCGACTGGTTGTCGCCGTGCCCGGGCAGGAAGCTGCGGCTGCGCACCGAACCGACCTGCGGGCCGGGGTACACGTACACCACCACCGGGTACTTCTTCTGCGGATCGAAATGCGCGGGCTTGAACAGCAGGCCGTACAAATCCGTGCTGCCGTCGCGGCCCTTCACGGTGATGCGCTCCGGCGGCACCCAGCCGGCCGCCTGCAGGCGCGTCAGGTCGGCCGTGGCCAGCTCGCCGGCCACGCGCCCATCGGCGCTGTCGCGCACCAGCGCCACCGGTGCGGTATCCACGGTGGAGAGCACGTCGAGGAAATGCGTGCCGTCCGGCGACAGGGTGATCTTGTGATCGGCACGCTCGCGCGTCAGCAGCACCGGCTCGCCACCGTCGAGGCTGGCCTTGTAGAAGTAGTGGAAATACGGGTCGCCCCCTTCGCGGCCCATGCCGGTGAACCACACCGTGCGCGATGCCTCGTCCACGCGCAGCACCGCATCCACGTTCCATTCGCCCTGCGTGACCGCGTGCTTGAGCTGGCCGCTTTTGAGGTCGTACAGGTAGAGGTTGCCCCAGTTGGCGCGCTGGCTGAACCACAGCACCTCGCCCGAACCGGGCAGGTAACGCCAGTTGACCGCACTCAATCCGCTTTCGAACCAGGTCTTCACCTGCTCGTCGAACACGGTGCGCACCTTGCCGGTGGCGGCATTGGCCACGCGCAGCCAGACCTGCTTGTGGTCGCGCGAGCTGGAAGCGAACGCCAGTGTCTTGCCATCGGGCGCCCACTGCACGTCGTCCCAACCGCCGTCCGGGCCGCAGCTGACGTCGTCGCACAGGGTGGAGCGGTGCTGTTCCGGCGGCAGGTCGAGCTTGAGCAGCTTGCGCGTGGGCACGTCGATGACGACGCGTTCGATCATCGTCACGTGCTCGTCGCCGACCAGCGGGTACTTCCAGGTTTCCACCTTCGGGTGGCCGACGTTGGTGGACACCAGCGTCATCTCGCCGGTCTTGCGCTGGTCCTGGCGGAACGTGGCGATCTTCTTCGAGTCCGGCGACCACACCAGGATGGCGTTGTCGGTGTGCTTCCAGCCGGCGTTGTCGGTGGCGTAGCCGTAATCCTTGACGCCGTTGGTGGTGAGCTGCACTTCGTGGCTGCCGTCGGCATCGCGCAGCCACAGGTTCCAGTCGCGCACGAAGGCCTCGTGCCTGCCGTCCGGCGAGCGCACGCCCGGTTCGCGCGTCGGTGCCGCCACGCAATGGCCGGCGCCGGAAAAGTCGCACTGCCACTGCTTGCCGCCGACGGTGAAGACCCAGCGCTGGCCGTCCTGCTCAGAGAACGCGCCCAGCTGCGCGGCCACCTTGTCGGAAATACGCTGCGTACTCATGCCGACATTGTGGCCCGAAGCTGCCCGGCGTTGGCGGATGCGCGCGGCCATGGCTCAGGGAATCATCCAGGTCAGCCAATAGGCCTGCGCGGTAGTGATCAGACCGACCATTACCGTGAAGATCAGGCTGTGCTTGACCGTGAAGCGCAGCAGGTCCGACTCCTTGCCCACCAGCCCCACCGCCGCGCAGGCAATGGCGATGGACTGCGGCGAGATCATCTTGCCGGTCACCCCGCCGGTGGTGTTGGCGGCCACCAGCAGCACTTCCGGCACGCCGATCTGCTGGGCCGTGGTGGCCTGCAGCGCGGCGAACAAGGCATTGGCCGAGGTGTCCGAACCGGTCAGGAACACGCCCAGCCAGCCCAGGAACGGCGAGAAGAACGTGAACGCGTGGCCGGTGTGGGCCAGCGCCAGCGCCAGCGTGGCCGACAACCCGGAATAGTTGGCGATGAAGGCGAAGGCCAGCACCATGCCGATGGAGTAGATCGGCAGCTTCAGCTCGTTGACGGTCTCGCCGAAGGTGGCCAGCGCGGCCTTGGGCTTCATCTTCAGCAAGGCGATCGCGATGACGGCCGCGATCAGGATCGCGGTGCCGGTGGCGGAGAACCAGTCGAACTTGTAGACCGCGTCATAGGGCATGGCCTCGCGCACCACCGGCGGCATCTTCTGCACCAGCTGGTGCAAGTGCGGCACCGGCAGGCTCAGCACCCAGCCGGCCAGCGGGCCGTCCTTGCCGAACAGCGCCTTGAACGGCTTGATGCTCCACACCGTCACCATCACCGTCAGGATCAGGAACGGCGACCACGCCTTGAAGATCTGCCCGGTCGTGTAGCGGTGGCCGGCATCGGCCGGCACGGCGGCGGCCGGCGCCGCTTCGTCCGGCTCGGGCGCGAAGCGGAAGATGTGCGCGGGCTTCCAGCGCTTGAGGAACACGGTCAAACACACCAGCGACACCAGCGAGGAGGTGATGTCCGGCAGTTCCGGGCCGATCAGGTTGGAGGTCAGGAACTGGGTCAGCGCGAACGAGCCGCCGGCCACCAGCACCGCCGGCCAGGTTTCCTTCACGCCGCGCCAGCCGTCCATGATCGCCATGATCCAGACCAGCACGATCGGCACCAGGAACGGCAGCTGGCGGCCGGCCATTGCGCCGATGTCGAAGGCGTCGATGCCGGTGACCTGGCCGGCCACGATGATCGGAATGCCCAGCGCGCCGAAGGCCACCGGCGCGGTGTTGACGATCAGGCACAGCCCGGCCGCGTACAGCGGGCGGAAGCCCAGCCCCACCAGCAGCGCCGCGGTGATCGCCACCGGCGCGCCGAAGCCGGCCGCGCCTTCAAGGAACGCGCCGAAGGAGAAACCCACCAGCAGCATCTGCAGGCGCTGGTCCTCGGTGATCGACAGGATCGAGCTGCGGATGATGTCGAACTGGCCGGTCTTCACCGACACCTTGTAGAGGAACACCGCGCCGATGATGATCCACGCGATCGGCCACAGGCCGTAGAAGAAGCCGTACACCGCCGAGGCCAGCGCCCGGTCCACCGGCATCCGGTAGAAAAACAGCGCCACGGACAGCGCGATGACGACGGTCAGCGTGCCGGCCAGCCAGCCTTTCATGCGCATCACGGCCAGGGCGACGAAGAAGAAGGCGATCGGCAGCAGCGCGATCAGGCTCGACAACCAGAGGTTGCCGGCCGGGTCGTAGAGTTGTTCCCAGGCCTGCGGCATGGCGGTGGTTCCCAGTGGACGGTGCGAAGGGCGCCATCCGGCAGGACGGCGCGGCGGTTGCACGCCGCACCAGCCATATTGGTATTACCAATAAAGAGGCGTGTGCGAAGTGGCAGCGCCGGAATGTCGGGCATTCCGGCTTTGCTTCGCCATTAGACCTTGGCATCGGTCCAACCGGCAATCCATATTGGTATTACCAATAATGCGTCACCACAGGCCCGGCAGCAGCCGCCGGCGTTGCCGGGCGTAGGCCGGGAAGCTGTGCGGGAAAGCCGCCGCCAGCGTGCGTTCCTCCACCCGGATGCGCACCACGAATGCGGCGATCACCGGCACCAGCAACACGCCGGCCGAAACCCCGTTGCCCAGCCCGGCCGCCAAGCCGGCGAAGGCCAGCAACGCGCCGGTGTAGGACGGATGGCGCAGGTGGCGGTACGGGCCGTGGCCGATCAGTTCCTGCCCGTCGTGGATGCGCACGTCCACGGTGAAAAAACGGTCCAGCGTGCGGATGGCCCATAGCCGCAGGGCCAGCCCGGCGGCGATCAGGCCGCTGCCGGCCCACAGCAGCGGCACGTGCCAGCTTTCCGGCAGGCGCCCGTTGCGGTGGAAGGCGATGAACACCGCCAGCGCGATGGCCGGATAGATCGCCATGTGCAGCAGGCGCAAGGTGCCGGCATCGTGGCGGGCATCGCCGCCGGACTTGCGCCGCAGCCCGAGCCACAGCTCCAGCGCAAGCCAGGCGACGTTGAGGGCAAGGAACAGGCTGGTCGGCAGCATGGACATGGCGGTGTTCCTGCAAGCGGCGGGATTGGCGACAGTGTCCGCGCGGGCCCGCATCGCATGCAGGGCCGGAAGTCGTCGATCGGCCCTGCCGGAAGTCACTTTCGCGCGGCGAACCATTGCCATGGCCGCGCGCGCTGCGCAGCATGGCGGCATGCGCGAGATCCTGCACCGCCTGCTGCAACCGCTGACCCTGGCCGGCCTGTTCGCGCTGGGCGCCATTGCGCTGGTGATGCGTTACGTGGACCTCGACCAGCGCGCGCTCGGCTGGGCGTTGCTGGGCTTGTTCACCTCCTTGTTCCTGTACGAGGTGCTGACGGCCTGCCGCGGCTGGCGGATGCGCATCGCCACCGGCGCGATGCCGGTCATCGCGCTGTCGTTGATCGGGCTGGACCCGCGTCCCGGCGTGGCGCCGGTGCTGCTGGTGATCTGGGTCGCGGTGGCCGCCGGGCTGTGGCCGACGCGGGTACTGGTGGCCGCG
>DMID01000156.1:0-2280 GCA_003449195.1 Lysobacteraceae bacterium
GGCCGCTTCCGCCGCCTGCTGGCGCTGCTGCTCAACGGCCGCGACACCATCGTCCGTTTCGCCGCGCCGATCCCGGTGCGCGAGGTGCTGGCCGAGGATCTGCCGCCCGAGCGCACCGTGCGCAAACTCTCGCGGCTGTTGCGCAGCCATTTCCACAAGATCCGCGAAGCGGTGATCGGCCCGGACCTGTCCACCCGGCGCCTGCTGGTGGACCAGGTGCTGGCCTCGGACCCCGTGCGCGAAGCGATCGCCGCGCAGGCCAAGCGCGACCACATCAAGCCCGAGGACGCGTGGATCCGCGCCCATGCCTATGCGTGGGAAATCGCCGCGGACTATTCCAACCCGGTGGTGCGTTCGGCCAGCTTCCTGCTCAGCCACGTGTGGAACCGCATCTACGCCGGCGTGCTGGTGCACCACCTGGACAAGTTCAAGGCGGCCGCGCCGGGGCACGAGATCATCTACGTGCCCACCCACCGCAGCCACATGGATTACCTGCTGCTGTCCTACCTGCTGTACGACCGCGGCATCGTGCCGCCGCACATCGCCGCCGGCATCAACCTCAATTTGCCGGTGGTGGGCACGCTGCTGCGCAAGGGCGGTGCGTTTTTCATGCGCCGCAGCTTCAAGGGCAACCCGCTGTATTCGGCGGTGTTCACCGAATACGTCGCGCAGCTGGTGTCCGGCGGCTATTCGATCGAGTACTTCATCGAAGGCGGGCGTTCGCGCACCGGCCGGCTGCTGCCACCCAAGGGCGGCATGATCTCGATGACGGTACGCGCCTTCCTGCGCCAGCCGCGCAAGCCGGTGCTGTTCCAGCCGGTGTACATCGGCTACGAGAAGCTGATGGAAGGCAACAGTTACCTGGACGAGCTGTCCGGCCGGCCGAAGGAGAAGGAGTCGATCTGGGCGCTGCTGTGGGGCATCCCCAAGGTGCTCAAGCAGAACTTCGGCCAGGTAGTGGTGAATTTCGGCGAGCCGATCCCGCTGGGCCATGTGCTGTCCGAACAGGCGCCGGATTGGGACGGCAAGCCGGTGGGCGAGGACGAGAAGCCGGCATGGCTGTCGCATACCGTGGATTCGCTGGCCCGGCAGATCCAGGTGCACGTCAACGGCGCGGCCGACGTCAACCCGATCAACCTGCTGGCGCTGGCGCTGCTGTCCACGCCCAAGCACGCGATGGGCGAGGCCGACCTGATCGAGCAGATCGAGCTGAGCAAGCGCGTGCTGATCGAGACGCCGTATTCGGATCGGGTGACGGTCACCCCGCACTCGCCGGCGCGGATCATCGCCCACGCCGAGGACATCAACGTCCTCACCCGCATCAAGCACCCGCTTGGCGACGTGCTCACCGTCAGCGGCGACACCGCCGTGCTGCTGAGCTACTTCCGCAACAACGTGCTGCACCTGTTCACCGCGGCGGCCTGGGTGGCCTGCTGCTTCCAGAACAACCGCCGCATGAGCCGCGCCACGCTGGTGCGGCTGGGCGGCAGCGTGTATCCGTTCCTGCAGGCCGAGCTGTTCCTGCCGTGGGATGCGGACGGTTTTGCCGAACGCATCGACCGCACCATCGACCTGTTCGTGCGCGAAGGTTTGATCCAGCCGGTCGAGGACGGCAGCGACGTGCTCGCCCGCAACACCGGGCAGACCGACGAGGTGTTCCGGTTGCGCGCCATCGGCCATTCGCTGCAGCAGGCCTTCGAGCGCTACTACATCACCACCTCGGTGCTGGCCAAGAACGGCCCGGGCACGCTCGGCGTGGCCGAGCTGGAAGGCCTGTGCCAGCAGGCCGCGCAGCGGCTGAGCCTGCTGTACGCGCCGGCCGCGCCGGAGTTCTTCGACAAGACCCTGTTCCGCGGCTTCATCCAGAAGCTGCGCGAGCTGAAACTGGTGTGGCCGGACGAGCACAGCAAGCTGGTGTTCGGCGACAAGCTGGACGTGTTCGCCAAGGACGCCAAGTTCATCCTCAGCCGCGAGCTGCGCCACACCATCGAGAAGGTCAGCCCGGAGGCGGCGGCGCCTGAAGCCGCAGTCACCCCGGTTCCGGCCGGGAGCGTGCAGCCGGCCCCATCCGACGCGGAAGCGGCTCCGGCCGAAGTCGCGGACCCGCAGGCCGCGCTGGACGCATCGGCCGCAGATCCGGAGGCTTCACCGCCCGCCAAGCCCGAATGATGCCCGCAGGCCGGTTCAGGCTGGCTCGTCGGGGATCAGTGCGCTTTCCAGCCGGGCGATGCAGTCCTTCAGCTGCAGCTTGCGTTTCTTCAGGCGCTTGAGCTGCAGCTC
>DMID01000156.1:2441-2707 GCA_003449195.1 Lysobacteraceae bacterium
AGACGGCGATGCTCCCGGCGCAGTTCGGCCAGTTTGCGGGCGATCTCGGCGGGCGTCATCGTCGTGTCCACGTCGGCCGAGCATACACAGCTGCCCCGCAGGCCGTCACCGTGGCGGCGGCCGCTACAATGGCGGTGATGAGTTCGATCCTGCCGCTGCCCGATCCGATCCCGCGCCGCGCCGCCTCCGCCGAGGTGCAGCAGGCCGCGCGCCTGCCCGGCCGCGACGGTGCGCGCCGCGAGCAGGCCAAGCTGGCCAAGCGCCTG
>DMID01000155.1:0-12736 GCA_003449195.1 Lysobacteraceae bacterium
CGGGCGCACCATGTTGAAGAAAAAGCCGATGCCTTGCATCGGCTTTTTCGTTTCCAGCATCACGCATCGATGCCATTGCCGGCAGCTGAAGAGGTTCCAATTCGGCATGCAGTTCCGTATCATGCCGGCCCTCGACAAGGCGCCCGTAGCTCAGCTGGATAGAGTACCTGGCTACGAACCAGGCGGTCGGGAGTTCGAATCTCTCCGGGCGCACCATGTTGAAGAAATGCCGATGCCTTGCATCGGCATTTTCTTTTTGGCCAGTGCGGAAATCACGGCGCCACAATGCGCTGCATGGCCCGGCTCACGGCATTTCGGCAAGCCTTCGAGACTGCCGCACGACCAAAGTCAATCTGTCTGCGCGAGCCCGGTTGTGACAGCATTGAGGGTTGGGATGATCCCGCCAGCCCCCGCACTCTGGAGCACAGCAAGATGAGCCCTGAAGAACTGCTCGCCACCCACGGCCCGCGCGAATCGATGGAGTACGACATCGTCGTGGTTGGTGCCGGCCCCGGCGGCTTGTCCACCGCAATCCGCCTGAAGCAACTGGCCAGCCAGCACGGGCGCGACGTCTCGGTCTGCGTGCTGGAAAAGGGCTCGGAGCCCGGCGCGCACATTCTTTCTGGCGCCATCATGGATCCGCGCGCGCTCGGCGAGCTGATCCCCGACTGGGCCGAACGCGGCGCCCCGCTGCGCCAGCCGGTGACGGAAGACGAGTTCCTGTTTCTCAGCGAAACCGGCAGCAGGTCGACTCCGCAGTGGTTGTTGCCGGAGTGCTTCCACAACCACGGCAATTACATCGTTTCGCTCGGCAACGTGGTGCGTTGGCTGGCACAACAGGCCGAAACGCTGGGTGTCGAGATATTCCCGGGCTTTGCCGCCGCCGAAGTGCTGTACGACGAGAACGGCGCAGTGAAGGGCGTGGCCACCGGCAACATGGGGCTGGACAAGGACGGCAATCCCACCGAGCAATTCCAGCTCGGCATGGAGCTGCACGCCAAATACACCATTTTCTCCGAAGGTGCCCGCGGCCAGCTTGGCCGACAGCTAATCGAACGATACAAGCTCAATGACGGGCGCGACCCGCAAAGCTACGGCATCGGCATCAAGGAGCTGTGGCAGGCCGATCCGGCGAAGCATCGCCCCGGACTGGCCGTGCATACGGCGGGCTGGCCGCTGGATTCGGACACCTACGGCGGCTCGTTCCTCTACCACGCCGAGGAAGGCCGCATCGCGATCGGCTTCGTCGTCGGCCTGGACTACAAGAACCCGTGGCTGAGCCCGTTCGAGGAATTCCAGCGCTTCAAGACGCATCCAGCTATCCGCAAGCATCTGGAAGGCGGCAAGCGCATCGGCTACGGTGCCCGGGCGATCACCGCCGGCGGCTTGTTGTCACTGCCCAAGACGGTGTTCCCTGGCGGTGCGATGGTCGGCTGCGAAGCAGGCTACCTCAATGCCAGCCGCATCAAGGGCAGCCATGCCGCGATCAAGACCGGCATGCTGGCCGCCGAAGCCGCTTTCGCCGCCCTCGGCGAAGGCCGCAGCCACGATGAATTGGCCACCTATCCCGCCGCGTTCGAAAACAGCTGGCTGCATGCGGAGTTGCAGCAGGCCAAGAACTTCAAGCAATGGTTCAAGAAGGGGCGCTCGGTCGCCACGGTGATGACCGGGATCGAGCAGTGGCTGCTGCCCAAACTGGGCGTGCGCAACGCACCATGGACGATCCACCATGCAACGCCCGACCACGCCACCCTGCTGCCGGCAGCCAGCCAGCCGAAAATCGAATACCCGAAACCGGATGGCACGCTCACCTTCGACCGCCTCAGCTCGGTGTTCCTTTCCAGCACGTCGCATGACGAGCACCAGCCCTGCCACCTCAAGCTGAAAGATGTGAAGGTGCCGGTCGAGATCAATCTGACGCGTTATGCCGGCCCGGAAAGCCGCTACTGCCCGGCCGGCGTGTACGAATTCATCGACAATGGGCAGGGCGGAGAGCGCCTGCAGATCAACTTCGCCAACTGCGTGCACTGCAAGACCTGCGACATCAAGGACCCGACCCAGAACATCGTCTGGACGGCCCCGCAAGGTGGCGATGGCCCCAACTACTCCAACATGTAGGCAGGGCCGGAACCCCGCAAACGAAAAAAGCCGCTTTTCAGCGGCTTTTTTCTTTCTTCGTTGGCGGAGCGGACGGGACTCGAACCCGCGACCTCCGGCGTGACAGGCCAGCATTCTAACCAGCTGAACTACCGCTCCGCGTTGTAACGCACCGACCGCCGGCATGCCGGAACGGCCCGGGTGACATGCACCCACACTCCTTGCGGAGCCTGCGACCATGCATGCACGGCCGCATTGAATCAGTGGCGGAGCGGACGGGACTCGAACCCGCGACCTCCGGCGTGACAGGCCAGCATTCTAACCAGCTGAACTACCGCTCCACGTTGTACTGCCTTGCCCCGCAACGCGGAACCGATCATGGCGAAAAAATCGCCCTCACCCTATGGGTGAAAAACCCCGCGCAAGCGCGGGGTCTTCATGATGCAACTGGCGGAGCGGACGGGACTCGAACCCGCGACCTCCGGCGTGACAGGCCAGCATTCTAACCAGCTGAACTACCGCTCCGCATTGCAACTGCTGCCTTGGTGCTTGTGGTGGGTGCTGAGGGTTTCGAACCCCCGACCCTCTCCTTGTAAGGGAGACGCTCTACCGCTGAGCTAAGCACCCTGGCGAGCGGATTAGTTTACAGCATCCTTCAGGGCCTTGCCAGCCTTGAACGCAGGCGTCTGCGAGGCCGCGATCTTGATGCTCTCGCCCGTCTTCGGGTTGCGGCCGGTACGCGCGGCGCGCTTGCGCACCTGGAACGTGCCAAAGCCGACCAAGGTGACGGTATCGCCCTTCTTGAGGGCCTTGGTGACGGCATTGAGCACGGCGTCGACGGCACGGCCGGCCTCGGCCTTGGAAACTTCGGCCTCGTCGGCAACGTGGTCGATCAAATCGGTCTTGTTCATTCTTTACTCCATGTGCGGGTTACCGCGTGTGATGTGACCGGTGCCGGCGCGAAAACGCCGAGGGCCTCCCGATCCGATGTACCGCGACACGCATCCCTTGACGAGCTCGCGGTGCCCGCCGTTATACCAGCGCCCCCCCGGACCCGGCAACCTCGAAAGCCGCGCCAGCATTGGCTTTCGAGGTCACTTGCATGTCTGTTTCGGCATGTCAATGCTTGACATCCTGCAAGCTCGTGGCGCGCGTCTTGCGTCTTGCCGGAGCCTTCCCGGCAGCCTTGGCGACCTTGATGTCCCCGGCCTTCTCGACCGGCGCAAGCGGCCGTTCGAGCGCGATGTCCAGCACCTCGTCGATCCACTTCACGGGCACGATCTTCATGCCCGCGGTGACGCTGGCCGGGATGTCCGCGAGATCCTTGCGGTTCTCCTCCGGAATGATCACGGTGCGGATGCCACCGCGCAACGCGGCCAGCAACTTCTCCTTGAGTCCGCCGATGGCGGTCACCTTGCCGCGCAGCGTGATTTCACCGGTCATCGCGACATCGGCGCGCACCGGCACCCGGGTCAGCGTGGATACCAGCGCGGTCACCATCGCGGCACCCGCACTCGGGCCGTCCTTGGGCGTGGCGCCATCGGGCACGTGCAGATGGACATCGTGCTTCTGCAGGAAGTCCGGCTCGATGCCCAGCCGCTCCGCGCGCGCGCGCACCACGGACATCGCCGCCGTCGCGGATTCCTTCATCACGTCGCCGAGCTGGCCGGTCAAGGTCATGCCGCCCTTGCCCGGGACCAGCGTGACTTCGATCTGCAGCAAGTCGCCGCCCACCTCGGTCCATGCCAGACCGGTGACCAAACCCACTTCGTTCTGCTCTTCGGCACGGCCGTAGTCGAAGCGACGCACGCCCATGTACTTGTCGAGATTCTTCGAGGTCACCGTGATTCGGGGGGCCGGCTTGGCGGCCTTCTTGCGGCCACCGGCGGGAACAACGGCCGCCGCCACCGGGCCGGCCAAGGCGATTTCCTTGACGACCTTCCGGCAGATGCGCGCGATTTCGCGCTCAAGGCCGCGCACGCCCGACTCGCGTGTGTAGTAACGCACGATGTCGCGCACGGCGTCCTGGGCAATGGCCAGCTCATCGGGCTTCAACCCGTTGGCCTTGAGCTGCTTGGGCACGAGGTAGCGTTCGGCAATGTTGAGCTTCTCGTCCTCGGTATAGCCGGACAGGCGGATCACTTCCATGCGGTCCAGCAGCGGGCCGGGAATGTTCAGCGAGTTGGACGTGGCGATGAACATCACCTCGGACAGATCGAGGTCGACCTCCAGGTAATGGTCGTTGAACGCGTTGTTCTGCTCGGGGTCGAGCACTTCCAGCAGTGCCGAAGAAGGGTCGCCGCGGAAATCCATCGCCATCTTGTCGATCTCGTCGAGCACGAACAGCGGGTTTTTGGTGCCTACCTTGTTGAGGTTCTGCACGATCCGCCCCGGCATCGAGCCGACATACGTGCGGCGATGGCCGCGGATTTCGGCTTCGTCGCGCACGCCGCCCAGGCTCATGCGCACGAACTTGCGGTTGGTCGCCTTGGCGATCGTCTGGCCGAGCGAGGTCTTGCCCACGCCGGGCGGCCCGACCAGGCACAGGATCGGGCCCTTCATGTGGCGCACGCGCGATTGCACGGCGAGATATTCGAGGATGCGCTCCTTCACCTTTTCCAAACCGTAATGATCGGCATCCAGCATTTCCTGCGCCACCTTCAGATCCTTGCGGACCTTGGTGCGCTTGTTCCACGGCACGCCGAGCAACCAGTCGAGGTAGTTGCGCACCACCGCCGCCTCGGCCGACATCGAGGACATCTGCTTGAGCTTGTTGAGCTCGCTCTTGGCCTTGGCCTCCACCGCCTTGGGCATGCTGGCAGCGGCGATCTTGCGCGCCAGCTCCTCCAGTTCGCCCGGCGCGTCGTCCAGCTCGCCCAGCTCCTTCTGGATGGCCTTCATCTGCTCGTTGAGGTAGTACTCGCGCTGGCTCTTCTCCATCTGCGACTTGACCCGGCCGCGGATGCGCTTTTCCATCTGCTGCACGTCGATCTCGCCATCGACCAGCCCGACCAGCAGCTCCAGCCGTTCGCGCACCGGGGTGAGTTCGAGCAGGCGCTGCTTGTCGGCCAGGCGCACACTGATGTGCGCGGCGATGGTGTCGGCCAGGCGGCTTGGCTCGTCGATGCCGGCCAGCGTCTGCAGCAGTTCGGGGGGCAGCTTGCGGTTGGTCTTGACGTACTGCTCGAACAAGGACATCAGCGAGCGGGCCACCGCCTCGGTCTCGCGCGGGTTGCCGTCATCCTCGGCCACGATGTCGTGGCCATGCCCGTGCAGCGCACCGTCGTGTTCGGCCACCTGTTCCACGCGCATCCGCGAAAGCCCCTCGACCAGCACCTTGATGGTGCCGTCGGGCAGCTTGAGCAGTTGCAGCACCTGCGCCAGCGTACCGACCTGGTACAGGTCGGCACCGGTCGGGTCGTCCACCTCGGGCGATTTCTGCGCGACCAGCAGGATGTGCTTGTCCGCCTCCATCGCCTGCTCCAAGGCGCGCATCGATTTGTCCCGGCCGACGAAGAGCGGGATCACCATGTGGGGAAATACCACGACATCGCGCAGCGGAAGGACCGGCAGCTCGACGGTTTCGCGGGTGGCGGATTGGGACATGGAAGCTCCGAAGGGCAGATGCAAAAAAGGCAGGCCAAGCAGGCCTGCCTAGGTTATGGGGGTTTGCGGGCCCACTTGCAAGAAGCCCGCAAACCTCAAGGCGCGGCGGACAGTGCCGCCCGGCAATCACTTACTCGCCCGATGCCGCCTTGGCCGCCGGAGGCGCTGCCTGATAGATCAGGTAGGGTTCGGACTTGTTCTCGATGACCGATTCGTCGACCACGACCTTGCTGACGTTTTCCTGCGACGGCAGGTCGTACATCGTGTCCAGCAGTACCGATTCGACAATGGTGCGCAGGCCGCGCGCGCCGGTCTTGCGCTTGAGCGCCTTCTTGGCGATGGCCGACAGCGCGTCGGGGCGGAACTCCAGCTCGACGTTCTCCATCTCGAACAGTTTCTTGAACTGCTTGGTGATGGCGTTCTTGGGCTCGGTGAGGATCTTGATCAGCGCCGGCTCGTCCAGCTCCTCGAGCGTGGCCACCACCGGCAGACGGCCGACGAATTCGGGGATCAGGCCGAACTTGATCAGGTCTTCCGGTTCGACCTCGGCCAACACCTTGCCGATGTCCTTCTTCTTCTCGGCGCTTTTGACCTTTGCACCGAAACCGATGCCGCCGGCCTCGGTCGAACGCTGCTGGATCACCTTGTCCAGGCCCGCGAACGCGCCGCCGCAGATGAACAGGATGTTCTTGGTGTCCACCTGCAGGAACTCCTGCTGCGGATGCTTGCGCCCGCCCTGCGGCGGAACGCTGGCCACGGTGCCTTCGACCAGCTTCAGCAAGGCCTGCTGTACGCCCTCGCCGGACACGTCGCGGGTGATCGACGGGTTCTCGCTCTTGCGCGAGATCTTGTCGATCTCGTCGATGTAGACGATGCCTTGCTGTGCCTTGTCGACATCGTAGTCGCACTTCTGCAGCAGCTTCTGGATGATGTTCTCCACGTCCTCGCCCACGTAACCGGCCTCGGTCAGCGTAGTGGCATCGGCGATGGTGAATGGCACGTTGAGCAGGCGCGCCAGCGTCTCGGCCAGCAGCGTCTTGCCCGAACCGGTCGGCCCGACCAGCAAAATGTTGGACTTGGCCAGTTCGACGTCGTCGCTCTTCTGGCGGCTCTCGATGCGCTTGTAGTGGTTGTACACGGCCACGGCAAGCGTGCGCTTGGCACGCTGCTGGCCGATCACGTACTGGTCGAGCACTTCGAGGATTTCGCGCGGCTTGGGCAGGCTGGAGCGCGCCGATTGCGCCTTCTCCTCCAGCTCCTCGCGGATGATGTCGTTGCACAGCTCCACGCACTCGTCGCAGATGAACACGGATGGGCCCGCGATCAACTTGCGCACTTCGTGCTGGGACTTCCCGCAGAAGGAGCAGTACAGGATCTTGCTGCCGTCGCCGGAACGTCCTTGGCGGTCTTCACTCATCTTTCAAATACCCGGTTACCCCACCGATGCGACGGGGGTGTTCGATTCGAGAATAGCACAGGGCCGGGGAGACACCAGCCTGCCCCGGCCCTGCTGGTTTTCAGCTATTTGCGGCCGGCCGGAGCCGGTTTCAACCTGCCTGCACCGACTCGTCCGGACGGCGCTCCAGCACTTCGTCCACGAGGCCGTAAGCCTTGGAATCGGCCGCGCTCTTGAAGTTGTCGCGCTCGGTGTCGCGGGCGATGGTTTCCAGCGACTGGCCGGTGTGCTTGGCCAGCACTTCGTTCAGGCGCGCACGCAGGGTGAGGATTTCGCGGGCATGGATGTCGATGTCCGTGGCCTGCCCCTGGAAGCCGCCCAGCGGCTGGTGGATCATCACCCGCGAGTTCGGCAGCGCGTAGCGCTTGCCGGCCGCGCCGGACGCCAGCAGCAACGCGCCCATCGAAGCGGCCTGACCGACGCAGATCGTGCTTACGTCCGGCTTGATGTACTGCATGGTGTCGTAGATCGCCATGCCGGCAGTGACCACGCCGCCGGGCGAGTTGATGTACAGGCTGATGTCCTTCTCGGGGTTTTCGGCCTCGAGGAACAGCATCTGCGCCACCACCAGATTGGCCACGTGGTCGTCGATCGGCCCGACCAGGAAGATCACCCGCTCTTTCAGCAGGCGCGAATAGATATCGAACGCGCGCTCGCCGCGGGCGGTCTGCTCCACCACCATCGGCACGAGGTTCAGGGCTTGGGTTTCGATGCTCATCATGGCTCCTTGTCCCGGGCCGCGGCCTGCGCCGGCGACCCCGCATTGCGATCGATGACCCGCGCCCTCAGGGGCGCAGGCCGTTACGGCGACCCGCTCAGCCGCGGATCGCTTCCTGGAACGACAAGGGCTGCTCGGTGTGCTGGGCACGCTCGGCGATCCAGTCGATCACCTGCTCCTCCATCACCCGGCTTTGCAGCCCATCCATCAACTGGGGATCGTTGCGGTACATCTCAATGACCTGCTCCGGCTCCTCGTAGGTGGAGGCGATCAGGCGCAGCGTCTCGCTCACGCGCTTGGGGTCCAGGCGCAGCTGGTTGACCCGGGCCACCTCGCCCACCAGCAAGCCAACCAGCACGCGCTTGCGCGCCGGGTCGAGGAAGTTCTGCCACGCATCGGCCGGCACGTTGCCCGGATTGGCACCGCTGCGGCGCACCTGCTCGACCTGCTGGGCCAGCATCGCGCGGGCCTCGTTCTCGACCAGCTTCGGCGGCAATTCCACCGAGGCATAAGCCGCGATGAGCTGTTCGCCGACTTCGCGACGCAGGCGGTTCATCAGCGCGCCCTTCAGTTCGCGCTCGAGGTTGGAGCGGATGTCCTTGCGGAACTGCTCCAGCTCGCCGCTCTTCACGCCGAAGCTCTTGACGAAGGCCTTGTCCACTTCCGGCAGCACCGGCTCGGATACTTCGATGGCCTTCAGGTGCACCTCGACTTCCTTGCCGGCGAACTGCGGCACGCGCCAGTCAGCCGGGAAGTCGACCTTGGCCACCTTTTCCTCACCCTTGGACAGGCCGGCGACTTCCTTCTCGAGCTTGTCGAACATCACGCCCGAGCCGATCACGGTCGAGCCGCTTTCACTGCCCTCGGCCGGGATGCGCTCGCCGCCGACGGTGGACCAGGTTTCCAGCGCAACCAGATCGCCTTCCTTGGCCGCGCGCTCCACCGGCTTCCAGGTGCGACGCTGCTGACGCAGGTTTTCGATCATCTGGTCGATGTCGGCATCGGTCACTTCGGCAACATGGCGCAACACGGTCAGCTTGCCCATGTCGATGTCGCCGAAGTCCGGCACCACCTCGAAGGTGGCGACGAAATCCAGCTCGCCCTCGCCCGCCTTGTCGATGCGCGGCGCGCCAGCCAGCAGCAGCGCGTTCTCGCGGATCGCCGCATCGAAGGTTTCACGCAGCAGACCGTCAAGCGCCTCGGCACGGACCTGCGGCCCGAAACGCTGCTCGACCACCTTGGCCGGCACCTTGCCCGGACGGAAGCCCTTGATGCGAACCGTGCGCGAGATTTCGCCAAGACGGCGGCCGATGTGGCCATCCAGACGCTCCGCCGGCAGCGAGAAGGTCAGACGGCGCTCAAGATTGCCCGTGGACTCGATAAAAGCTTGCATGTTGACTCCGACCGCCGCAGCCTCCGGCCGCGACTGAATGAACGTGGAAAGATGGCATGGCACGCAAGCCTGCGCGCCGAACGGGGCATTCTCGCCGATCGTGCGCAAGCCCGCCAGCGGGCAGTGCGGCAGGCGATGGTGCGAAAGGAGGGACTCGAACCCTCACGCCTTGCAGCGTCAGAACCTAAATCTGGTGCGTCTACCAATTCCGCCACTTTCGCAATCTTGCCGCGCGCGCATTGTTGCAGGCCGCGCGCAAACGGAAAAGACCTCCCGACAACCACCCGAAATGACCGAATCGGGCCTTGCCCAAGGCCTCGGCGACATTGCGCGCAACCGAAGCACGCGAACATTTGCGCTAGAAGCCGCCGGAAAAAAGAAAAGACCTTGCGTTTCCGCAAGGTCTTTTCCGATTGGTGGGCCGTCACAGATTCGAACTGTGGACCAATTGATTAAGAGTCAACTGCTCTACCAACTGAGCTAACGGCCCGTAAATCGAGGGTGCACATATTACATGCACCGCTTCCTCTTTGCAACACTTCCGAGGAAGCCATTTTAGTGGGGTGGCTGATGGGACTCGAACCCACGACATCCGGAATCACAATCCGGTGCTCTAACCAGCTGAACTACAGCCACCATTGAAACCTGAAACCGCCTGCCACGACGTTCCACCGAAGTGGCGCGCCCAGCAGGACTCGAACCTGCAACCGCCGGCTTAGAAGGCCGGTGCTCTATCCGGTTGAGCTATGGGCGCCCGTGCGGATCGCATCGTCTTCTACCGGAGGATGGTCGGGGTAGAGGGATTCGAACCCCCGACATCCTGCTCCCAAAGCAGGCGCGCTACCAGACTGCGCTATACCCCGATGGAACCGGTCGTCCGCCACCTGCCTGAGCAGGAAGGCCGGCTATTGTCTTGGCAATGCACAAGACTGTCAATGAAAAATTGGCGGGCAGCGCAGCCCTTGCGTCACGCGATGCCCGCACACGCTCACAGACGGCTGGCGATCGCCTTGGCAAACGTCGTCGTGCTGCCGGTGCCGCCCAGGTCCGGCGTCAGCGAATCCTTCGCCTCCAGCGTGGCGACGATGGCCTTGCGCAGGCGCTCGGCGTTCTCGACCTGGCCGAGGTGGTCGAGCATCTGCGCCGCGCCCAGCAGCAGCGCACACGGGTTGGCCACGCCCTTGCCGGCAATGTCCGGGGCCGAGCCGTGCACGGCTTCGAAGATCGCCGCGTCCTTGCCGATGTTGGCGCCCGGGGCCAGGCCCAGGCCACCGACCAGACCGGCACACAGGTCGGAGATGATGTCGCCAAACAGGTTGGTGGTGACGATCACGTCGAACTGCTCGGGGCGCATCACCAGCTGCATGCAGGTGTTGTCCACGATCATTTCCTGGAACTCGATCTGCGGGTACTCGGCGGCCACTTCGCGCGCGACCTTCAGGAACAAGCCCGAGGTCGACTTGATGATGTTGGCCTTGTGCACGGCGGTGACCTTCTTGCGGCCGGTGTTCCTGGCCAGCTCGAAGGCGTAGCGCACGATGCGCTCGGAACCGGTGCGGGTGACGCGCGCGCCCGACAGCGCGACCTCGCCGTCCTCGGACACCGTCTGGCCTTCGCTCAGGTAGGCGCCTTCGGTGTTTTCGCGCACCGTGATCAGGTCCACGCCGTCGGCAAAGCGCGACTTGGTGTTCGGGAAGGACTTGGCCGGGCGCACGTTGGCGTACAGGTCGAACTTGCGGCGCAGCGCCACGTTGATCGAGCTGAAGCCCTCGCCCACCGGCGTGGTCAGCGGGCTCTTCAGCGCCACCTTGTTCTTGCGGATCGACTCGATGGTCGCTTCCGGCAGCAGGTCGCCGTGCTTCTCCAGCGCCACCAGGCCGGCGTCGGCTTCTTCGTAGACCAGGCCGGTCTTGAGGGCGTCGAGGACGGACAGCGTCGCATCCATGATCTCCGGGCCGATACCATCGCCGCGGATGACCGTGATTGTCTGGGACATGGGGTTTTCTTCCGGAACGTGCCGCCTCCCACGCCCGCGGGATGCGGGTTCCGGAAGCGCGGCGGAGAAAGGTTTGACGTGCAATTATGCCCGAACCGCCTTGTCCCCGCCTGCCCGCGCCCCGGATTTCAGCCTTCGGCGTGGCCGTGACCGGCCGGCGATGCCGGCGTGGCCCCCTCGCCGGATTCCAGCCGGTCGAGGAAATCCACCGCACGCCGCAGGTGCGGGATCACGATCGAACCGCCCACCACCAGGCCCACCGAAAACGTCTCGAAAAATTCCTCGCGCGACACGCCTGCGTCCTTGCACTGGGCCACGTGGTAGCTGATGCAGTCGTCGCAGCGCAGGACCAGCGAAGCGACCAAGCCAAGCAGCTCCTTGGTCTTCACGTCGAGCGCGCCGGCCTGGTAGGTCTGCGTGTCGAGGGCGAAGAACCGCCGCACCACCTGGTTGGGCTCGGCCAGGATGCGTTGGTTCATGCGCTGGCGGAATTCGGTGAATTCGCGGAGGCGGTCGGCGCCTTCGCCGGACCCGCTCATGCCGCCCCGTCCAGCAGGGGTTCGAGCTTGCCGGCGCGATGCAGCGCGATCATGTCGTCGTAACCGCCCACGTGGACATCGCCGACGAAGATCTGCGGCACGCTGGTGCGCCCGGCACGGGCAATCATCTTTTCGCGTTCGCCCGGATCCGCATCGATGCGGACCTCGGTCCATTCGCGCTGCTTGCTCTTCAGGAAGTTCTTGGCGGCCACGCAGTACGGGCATACCGCCGTGGTATAGAGAGTAATCGGCGGTACGCCGCCGATGGGGGGAACGGATTGGCTCACGGGAAACTCCGGCATTCTTGAAGGTCCAAGCCACTATGGCGACGCCTCCGGGGCAATTCCAGCCCGGCCGGCGGAACGCTGCGGATTAACCGTCGATTCACGCCACCCCGTTGCCCAACCGGCATCCTGCCGCCGTTGCATTCCCCCGTCCCGCGGAGCCTCTTCTTGCGTCACACCGCCCTCGCCTCCGCCCTCGCCCTGACACTGGCTGGCGGCCTTGCCGTGCCGGCGGCTCCCGCACAGGACGGCCTGCGCCTGCCCGACATCGGCTCGTCGGCCGGCGAATTGCTCACGCCGGCGCGCCAGGCCGAATACGGCAGCCTGATGCTGCGCGAACTGCGCAACTACGGCTACGTGCTGGACGACCCGCTGATCGACGAATGGCTCAACACCATGGGCCGCCGGCTCGGCGCCAACAGCGACAACCCGCGGCAATCCTTCACCTTCTTCATGATGAAGGACCGCCAGATCAACGCCTTCGCCACGCTGGGCGGCTACGTGGCGGTCAACGCCGGGCTGGTGCTGACCGCCGAGGACGAGGACGAAGTGGCTGCCGTGCTCTCGCATGAAATCGCCCACGTCACCCAGCAGCATGTGCTGCGCGCGGTGGAAAAGGCCCAGCGCGACCAGATCCCGATCCTGCT
>DMID01000155.1:12843-13310 GCA_003449195.1 Lysobacteraceae bacterium
TGGCCCGCAGCGGCTACGACGTCGATGCGATGGCCGAGTTCTTCGAGCGCATGTCGCTGGCGATGCGCGGCAACCGCGGCGGCTATTCCGCACCGGACTTCCTGCAGACCCACCCGGTCACGACGACCCGCATTTCCGAAGCGCGGGCACGTGCCGAGCAGCTCAAGAAGGGCACGCGGCTGGCACGCACTTCCACGCCGGGCGGCGAGCGCGTGGAGCGGATCGACGTGGACCGGGCCAATCTCGACCCGGCGGGCGCCGCGACGGCCCTGCCCGACAATCCGCTGTTGCCGGCCAATCTGCGCCTTGCCGGCGATGTGCTGAGCGCGTCCGGCCCCACCGGCCAGTTCGACTGGGCGCGGGAACGCTTGCGTGCCCTGAGCGCCGCCACGCCGGACGTGGCCATCCGCGAATACGAAGGCCTGCGCCGCAGCCAGCCCAAGGGGCTGTCCGATGCCCAGCAATAC
>DMID01000196.1 GCA_003449195.1 Lysobacteraceae bacterium
TCGCTGCTGTGCGCGCTGTCGCCGTCGCTGGCGATGTTCACCGCCGCCCGCGTTTTGCAAGGCATCGGCGGGGCGATGATGGTGCCGATCGGGCGGCTGGTGGTGCTGCGCGACACGCCCAAGGACGCACTGGTGCGTACCATCGCCATCCTCACTTGGCCGGCGCTGGTGGCGCCGATCCTCGGCCCGCCGCTGGGCGGCTGGATCAGCACGCACTGGAGCTGGCACTGGATCTTCCTGCTGAACCTGCCGCTGGGCACGGCCGCCTTCGTCGCGGCCTTGTGGCTGATACGCGACGGCGAGCACAGGACGGACGGCTTCGACCTGCCCGGCTTCGTGCTCAGCGGGTTGGGCTTTGCACTGTTCATGGGCGGCATCGAGCTGGCCAGCCGCGCCGACCTGCCCGCGTGGGCGGGCGTGACCGCGCTGCTGGCGGGACTCGGCTTGCTCGGCCTGTCGGCACGACATTTGCGGCATACAGAAAACCCGCTGTTCGGGCTGGCACCGCTGGGCATCGCCACCTTCCGCGTCACCGCCGTGGGCGGCTCGCTGTTCCGCACCGCGATAGGCACCGCGCCGTTCCTGTTGCCGCTGATGTTCCAGCTCGGTTTCGGCTGGAGCGCGGTGCGGGCCGGCTCGCTGCTGCTATGGCTGTTTGCCGGCAATCTGGCGATGAAGCCGGCCACGACATGGGCGATGCAGCGCTTCGGTTTCCGCCGCGTACTGGTCGGCAACGGACTGATGGTGGCCGCCGGCTTCGCCGCCTGCGCGTTGTTGCAGGCCGACACGCCGATGCCGGCCATTGCCGCGCTGCTGTTCGTGTGTGGAATGAACCGCTTGATGCAGTTCACCGCGCTCAACACGGTCGGTTTTGCCGACGTGCCCGCCGCGCAGATGCGCGATGCCACCACCTTGTTCTCGGTATTGCAGCAGATGAACGCCGGCATGGGCATCGCCGTCGGCGCGCTGGCGCTCAGCCTGGCATGCCTGCTGCGCGGCGGCGATGCGGCCCATGCGGCCACCGCCGATTTCCATCTGGCGTTCTGGCTCATCGCAGGGCTTGCGCTGCTGGCCGTGATCGACAGCGTGCGCCTGCCGCGCGATGCCGGCAGGAACCTGCTCAGGCACTGATGCCGCAGTGGACTGCTGCGGCAAAAAAGGAAGGGCGCGCCCCGCAAGGCCCGCCCTTCCCGGCGACATGCGCCGCCTCCCGCTCTCGATGTCCCGGAGCGGTCCGCTCCGGGTCGTCCGCTGTCAGAACTTGCCGGTGACGGTGATGCCGTAGGTGCGCGGCAGGCCCTGGATGAAGGTGGGCGTGCCGAACAGGCGGCCGGTGTTGCCGGCATCGATCAGATAATCCTTGTCGGCCAGATTGTTGCCATACAAGGCGATGTCCCAGCGGCCGTCGGCCAGCTGCACGCCCAGGCGCAGGTTGACCAGCGCATAGCCGTCCTGCTCGATACCGGGGGTGTTGTCGTCCTCGAAGTACACGTGCGATCGCCAGTTCCAGCTCGGCCGCGCGTACAGATGCGCAGCGCCCACGTCCCAGCCCAGGTCCAGCCCGGCCGAGGCACTGTTCTTCGGCGTCAGCCGGAACTGGTTGCCGGCCAGTTTCTGCGGGTTGCCGTCGTCGTCGTGCTTGTCGAAGGTGGCGTCGATCCAGCCATAATTGAAAAACGCCGACACGTTGCGGCTTGCCCGCCAGGTCAGCGACAGCTCGGCGCCGTCGGCGCTGGCGTTGCCGCCGTTGCCGGCGATGTAGCGCAGCGAGTTCGGGTCCTGGATGGTGGTCTGGAAGTTGCTGTAGTCGTAGTGGTAGGCGGCCACGTCGTAGACCAGCGCGCCATCGAACAGGTCGCCCTTCAGCCCGGCCTCGTAGCTCCACACGATTTCCGCCGGCACGATCTCCGAAGAGATGGCGTCCACCTGCACCACCGACGGACGCCGGCCGCGCGAGACCGACACGTAGCCGTTGGCGTGCTCGTTGAAGCGGTAGTCCAGCACCGCCCGGCCGACCGCGCTGTTGAACGAATCGCTGCGCGTGCGCCAGCCATTGGTCGGCGCGAACAGCAGGTTGGGGAAGGCCGCACCGCTGCCGGTCAGGTCCACCATGCCCAGATAGCTGGGCGTGCCGAAATAGTCGGCCCGATAGCCGGCCCGCACGTTCTCGTGGGTACCGCGCAAACCGGCAGTCAGCGACAGCTTGTCGGCAAGCTTGAGCGTGCCGTCGGCGAACACCTCCCAGGCGGTGGTGCGGCCGGAGTTGGCGTACTGCTCGGCATGGTACGAACTCAGCGGCAGCACCACGCCCGGGGCGATAGGCAAGGCCGACACGCCGGTGTTGGGCGTGCCGTCGGCCAGCAGCGGCGGGATGCCCAGGCCCACGGCGGGCAGGGTGACGAAGCTGCGCTCGTCGGTGCTGAACGGCACCGCCTGCGTGCCGTTGTCGTGGAAATACGACACGCCGGCAAAACCGGTGAAGCGGCCGCCGTCGTCGTAATTGAAGCGGAACTCCTGACTGGTCTGCCGGCCCTTGGCGATCTCGGCGAATTCCAGCGCGTACAACTGCGAGCCGTCGGCATCGAACTGCTCGGTCGAATCGAAGTCACGCCAGCCGGTGATGGTGTTGAGCGTCCATGCCGGACTCAGCGCGAAACTGCCCAGCAGCGTCGCGCCGCGCACGGTGCGGTCCAGCCCCAACGCGTTGCCGCGGTTGAGGTCGGCGGTGCGGTCGAGCACGTCGGTGCTGCCGGCGCGCGTGGGGATCGAACCGCTGCGGAAGGCGGTGCCCGGCGGCGTGTCCTTCTGCCAGTTGAGGATCAGATCCAGGCTGTCGGCCTCGCCCACGTCCAGATGCAAGCTGCCGCGCACCGCGCGGGTGTCCTTGCCGTTGAGGCGACCGCCGGAGAGATTCTTGACGAAGCCGTCGCGCTGCTCGTCGAACACGGCGATGCGCGCGGCCAGCGTGTTGGTGAGCGGCGCGTTGTAGTAGCCGGTCAGCAGACGGTCGTTGTCGTTGCCGATGCCGGCGGTAAAGCCGCCCTCGGTGCCCTGCCATGCCTTGTTCTGGATCAGGTGGATCGCGCCGATCTGTGCGCCGCGGCCGAACAGCGTGCCCTGCGGACCGCGCAGCACTTCCACCCGCTGCAGGTCGAAGGGCTGCACCACCGAGCCGCGCGACTTGGAGATCGACACGCCGTCCTGGAACACCGACACGCGCGGCTCCACGTTGGCCTCGCCGCTGTCGGAGGTGATGCCGCGGATCACGAAGCCGGGGTTGTTGGGGCTCTGCTCCTGCACTTCCAGCCCGGGCACGAGGTTGCCGATGTCGGTGAAGTCGTTGATGCCGAACTTGCGCATGAACTCGCCCGAATACGCGCTGATGGCGATCGGCACGTCGGACACCTGCTGCTCGCGCTTCTGCGCGGTGACCACGATGGTATCCAGCTGCTGCGCGGCGGCGTCCTCCGGG
>DMID01000187.1 GCA_003449195.1 Lysobacteraceae bacterium
TTCGGCCCTGCGCGACGTCACCGACGCGCTGCAATCGGCACGCTCGCTCGATGCCCGCATCGACTCCACCCGCACCGCACGCGCCGCCGCACAGTCCGCCTTCGACCTGGCCCAGACGCGTTACCGCGCCGGCATCGGCACGCGGCTGGACGTGCTGGCCGCGCAAAAGCCGCTGCTCCAGCTCGACCAGCAACTGGCCAGCCTGCGCGCCCAGCGCCTGACGGCGGCCGTCGATCTCGACCAGGCTCTCGGCGGCGGACTGCCGCTGCAGGCGCCTTCCACTCCTTCTCCCATTGCCGACGCCTCCACCACGCCATGAACCAGAACACCGCTCCCCAGACTCCCGCGGCCGGCAACGGCAAGCGCCGCACCCTGCTCCTCGGCCTGGCCGCCATCGTCGTGCTCGCCGCGATCGGCTGGCTGCTGTGGTACCTGCTGTCCGGCCGCTGGCACGAGGAGACCGACGATGCCTACGTGCAGGGCAACGTGGTCAACATTACCCCGCAGACGCTGGGCACCGTGGTCGGCATCGGCGCCGAGGAAGGCATGAAGGTCGCCGCCGGCCAGGTGCTGGTCCAGCTCGACCCCTCCGATGCCAAGGTGGCCTACGAACAGGCCGAAGCCAATCTGGCCGCCACCGTGCGCCAGGTCCGCGGCCTGTACAGCAGCGTCGATTCCGGCATCGCCGACCTGCAGGCCCGCCAAGTGGCGGTGCAGAAGGCGCGCGCCGACGTGAAGCGCCGCGAGGGGCTGGTCGCCACCGGCGCGGTTTCGGCCGAGGAACTGGCCCACGCCCGCGACGAACTGGCCGCTGCCGAAGCCTCGCTGTCGGCCTCGCAGGGCAGCTTGGCGCGCAACCGCGCACTGGTCGATGCCACCACCGTGGCCGACCAGCCGCAGGTGCAGGCCGCCGCCGCGCAGCTGCGCCAGGCCTACTTGGCGCTGCAGCGTTCGGCGATCGTCGCCCCGGTCGATGGCTATGTGGCCCAGCGCAGCGTGCAGCTCGGCCAGCGCGTGCAGCCCGGCGCCGCGCTGATGACCGTGGTGCCGCTGCACCAGGCCTGGGTGGAAGCCAACTTCAAGGAAACCCAGCTGGCGCACATGCGCATCGGCCAGCAGGTCGCGCTGGAGTCCGACCTGTACGGCAAGTCCGTCGAATACACCGGTAAAATCACCAGCCTCGGCCTGGGCACCGGCAGCGCGTTCTCGCTGCTGCCCGCGCAGAACGCCAGCGGCAACTGGATCAAGATCGTGCAGCGCGTGCCGGTCCGCATCGAGCTTGACCCGGCCGAACTGGACAAGCACCCGCTGCGCATCGGCCTGAGCATGAAGGCCGACGTGTCGATCCGCGACCAGGACGGCCCGGTGCTGCCGGCCACGCCGCCGGCCAAGCCGGTGCTGACCACCGAAGCCTATGCGCGCCAGATGGCCGAGGCCGACGCCAAGATCGACGCGATCATCCGCAACAACCTGCCGCGCGCTGCCGCACACGGCTGACCGGAGCGCATCGGCATGTCGTCTTCCGCCACCGTCGCCACCGCACAAGCGGCTCCGCAGCCCTTCCGTCCGCCGAACATCGCGTTGACGACGGTCGGCCTGGCGCTGGCCTCGTTCATGCAGGTGCTGGACACGACCATCGCCAACGTGTCGCTGCCGACCATCGCCGGCAACCTCGGCGCCAGCGCCAACCAGTCCACGTGGGTGATCACCTCCTTCGCGGTCAGCAACGCCATCGCATTGCCGCTGACCGGCTTCCTGACCCGCCGCTACGGCGAGGTCAAGCTGTTCACGTGGGCGACGCTGGCCTTCGTGATCGCCTCGCTGCTGTGCGGCCTGGCCAACTCGATGGGTCTGCTGGTACTGGCGCGCGCGTTGCAGGGCTTCGTGGCCGGACCGATGTACCCCGTCACGCAGGCGCTGCTGATCTCGATCTACCCGCCGCACAAACGCGGACAGGCCATCGCGCTGCTGGCGATGGTGACCGTGGTGGCGCCCATCGCCGGCCCCATCCTCGGCGGCTGGATCACCGACAACTACAGCTGGGAATGGATTTTCTTCATCAACATTCCCATCGGCATCTTTTCCAGTTTCGTCGTCGGGCGGCAGATGAAAGGCCGGCCGCAGAAGCTCGAAACACCGAAGATGGACTACATCGGCCTGGCCACGCTGGTGCTTGGCGTGGGCGCCTTGCAGATCATGCTCGACCTGGGCAACGACGAGGACTGGTTCAACTCCACCAAGATCGTGTGGCTGACCATCGTCGCCGTCGTCGCCTTGGCCGTGTTCGTGATCTGGGAGCTGACCGAGAAAGACCCGATCGTCAACCTGCGCCTGTTCCGCCACCGCAACTTCACGGCCGGCACGCTGGCAATGGTGGTCGGCTATGCGGCGTTTTTCGCCATCGGCCTGATCGTGCCATTGTGGCTGCAGCGCAACCTGGGCTACACCGCGATATGGGCGGGTTTCGCCACCGCACCGATCGGCCTGCTGCCAATCCTGCTGACCCCGTTCGTGGGCAAGTACGCCACCCGTTTCGACCTGCGCTGGCTGGCCAGCTTCGCCTTCGTGGTGATGGCCAGCACCAGCTTCATGCGCTCGGACTTCAATCTCGACGTGGATTTCGACCGCATTGCCGAAATCCAGGTGTTCCAGGGTCTGGGCGTGGCACTGTTCTTCATGCCGGTGCTGACGATCCTGCTGTCGGACCTGGAGCCGCACGAGATTGCCGCAGGCTCCGGCCTGGCCACCTTCGCACGCACGCTGGGCGGCAGTTTCTCGGCCTCGCTGACCACCTGGGCCTGGAACCAGCGCACCACCGTGCACCATGCGCTGCTGACCGAATCGATCAATGCCCACGACCCGGCCATGCAGCAGACCGTGACCACGCTTGGCAAGGGCGACATGCAACACGGCGCTGCGGTGTTGAACCAGATGATCAGCCAACAGGCCGCGCAGATCGGTTTCAACGAGATATTCCACCTGCTCGGCATCATCTTCCTGGTGGTGATCGCGATCGTCTGGATTGCAAGGCCGCCGTTCGCGGCCAAGACCGGCGCGCCGGCCGGCGGCGGGCACTGAGCCCCCATGCACTGCAGACGAGCAACCCGCCGGAAGGCGGGTTGCTCGTTTCTGCCGATGTTGCCGGCCCCGATCAGTCGTTGACCGGATCGTCGCCGAACCGGTTGGGCCCCGGCGTCCCGCGCAGGCACATGAAGACCAGCACGACGAAGCCGCCGACATAGGGAACGAGATTGAACAGGACAAACCAGCCCGACTTGTCCTGATCGTGGAAACGGCGCACCTGCACCGCCAGCCCCGGGATGAATACCGCAAGCATCAACAACAGCATCGCCACCAGCGCGAGATAGAAAAGTGCTCCGGACCCGTTGTAGCTCCCGATTGCGGCACCGATGCCCATCAGGATGCCGAGCGGCATGTAGACCAGCAGCATCAACAACTGGAACATCCAGTATTCCTTGCGGCGCGAGCGCCCCGAAAAATCCGCATAACGCCGCAACGGCATCAACATCCAATCCATGGTGAATCCCCTTTCTTAAAAAGAACCGCTGCATGCGGCGGCAACGATGACAAAGGCAGGCACGCTACGGGAAACGCGAGAAACGCCGCCGTCACGTCAATCCGCCGCGACGTGCACGCTGCGTTTGAGGTGCTTGAGGCTGGCCACGATGGTGAAGGTCATCACCACCAGCAGCGACCACGAGCTCCACTTGCCCAGATGCACGCTGGCCCACGCGCCCATCTGGTCGGGGTAGCGCCACACTCCCATCACGGTGGCCAGGTTCTCGGCCAGCCAGATGAAGAAGCCGATCAGCACGAAGGCCAGCAGCAAGGGCATGCGCCGGTCGCGGTCGAACGGGCGGAACACCACGCTCGTGCGCGCATACAGGCCCAGCGCGCAGGCAGCCAGATACCAGCGGTAATCGCCGATCCAGTGATGGGTGAAGAAATTGGCGTAGATCAGCCCGGCCACGAGGATGGCCATCCAGTACGGCGGATGGTGGCGGATGCGCAGTTCGAACAAGCGCCACGCCTGGATGATGTAGCTGCCCACCGCCGCGTACATGAAACCCGAAAACAGTGGCACCCCCAGCACCTTGCTCCAGGCCGGGTCCGGGTATGACCAGGAGCCGATCGCCGGGGAAGTCTTGAACACTTCCAGCATGAAGCCGACGACATGGAACAGGCAGATCGCCTTCATTTCGTCCCGCGTTTCCAGCCGCGCCCACAGCATCCAGGCCTGGATCGCCAGCGCGATGATCAGCAGCAGGTCGTAGCGGGCGATGCCCCACAAGCCGGCGCGCGGCACCAGCCAGACCGACGCGAAGAACAAGCCGGCAAACAGGCAGGCGCGCGCCTCCTTCAGGCCGAACCAGAGGAACTCGACGCAGAAGCGCCGCAGGCCGCGCAGACAAGGATGCGGCGCGACGTCGACCAGACGTGCATCCAGCGCCGCCAAGCCGCGCCCGCCCGAAGCCATCACCGCCGCGGCATCGGGCGCATCGCTCATGCGGCTTCCAGCGCTTCGGCCAAGCGCTCCACCGCAATCACCTCCAGCCCCATGAACGTGCCCGACTTGGGTGCATTGGCCTTGGGCACGATGGCGCGCTTGAAGCCGTGCGTGGCAGCTTCGCGCAGGCGCTCCTCGCCGTTGGGCACCGGCCGGATCTCGCCGGACAGGCCGACCTCGCCGAAGGCGACGGTCTTCTCCGCCAGCGGTGCGTCGCGCAGCGAGGACAGCACGGCCAGCAAGGCCGGCAGGTCGGCGGCGGTTTCCTGCACGCGGATGCCGCCGACCACGTTGATGAACACGTCCTGGTCACCGACCATCACCCCGCCGTGGCGATGCAGCACCGCCAGCAGCATCGCCAGCCGGTTGCCTTCCAGCCCCACCGCCACCCGGCGCGGGTTGGACAGCGGCGAGGCATCCACCAGCGCCTGCACCTCCACCAGCAGCGGGCGCGTGCCTTCGCGGGTGACCATCACGCAGCTGCCGGGCTGGCGCGTGCTGCCGCCGGACAGGAAGATCGCCGACGGGTTGGCCACTTCCTTCAGCCCCTTCTCGCCCATCGCGAACACGCCCAGCTCGTTGACCGCGCCGAAGCGGTTCTTGAACGCGCGCAGCACGCGGAAGCGGCTGCCGCTTTCGCCCTCGAAATACAGCACCGCATCGACCATGTGCTCGAGCACGCGCGGGCCGGCGATGCCGCCTTCCTTGGTGACGTGGCCGACCAGAAACACGGCGGTGCCGGTCTCCTTGGCGTAACGCACCAGTCGCGCCGCGCTCTCGCGCACCTGGCTGACCGAGCCGGGCGCGGCGGTCAGCGATTCGGTCCACAAGGTCTGCACCGAGTCGGCGACGATGAGCTTGGGCCGCATCGTCGCGGCATGCTGCAGGATGCTTTCGATGCCGGTTTCGGCCAGCGCGCTCAGGCCGTCCAGCGGCAGGTCCAGCCGCACCGCACGCCCGGCCACCTGCGCCAGCGA
>DMID01000181.1:0-292 GCA_003449195.1 Lysobacteraceae bacterium
GATCTTGCCGAAAATGGTGTCGTTGTCGTTCTGGCTCATGGCATGCGGTGCGGTGGAGACAGCGGCAAGGATAGCGCCGCCGCTGCGGCCGGCATGCCCGACCAAGGTCGGTGCCGGTACGGCGGCGCGGATAGTCAGTCCTGCATCTCGCTGCGCGAGCCGAAGGCGTGCGACAGCGTGCCGCGGTCTACGTACTCCAGCTCGCCGCCCAGCGGCAGGCCCTGCGCCAGCCGGCTGGCACGCACGCCGTGGCAGCGCGCCAACTGTGCGAGGTAGTGCGCGGTGGCCTCGC
>DMID01000181.1:577-2779 GCA_003449195.1 Lysobacteraceae bacterium
CACAGCGTCTGCCGGTCGCGGCTCGGGCTGGCGCACAAGGCGCAGATGGCCGTCTCGCTGAAATCGCGGCATTGCTCGCAGTGGCCGACCTGCTCGACCGCCGCAGCCAGCGCCTGCGACAGCCGCAAGCCGCCGTCGCGGCCGCGTTCGAGCACGTGGTAGGCCATGCGCTGGGCGGTCTTCTGGCCCACGCCCGGCAGCACCCGGAAGGCTTCGATCAACTGTTCGAGCAATGGGCTCATGGCAGCAGACGGATGCCCAGCGGCCGCACCGCCCATGCGGTCAGGCCGAAACAGGCGCAGGTGAGCAGCACCGAGGCCAGCAAGGTGGGCCAGAAGCCCAGCCGCGCCAGCAGCCACGGGAACAGCAGGAACATCGGCAAGGTCGGCAACACGTACCAGAACGTGTACCACGCGTGGTTGGCGATCTTCGCCTGCGGTTGCCGTTCCAGATGCAGCCAGACCAGGGTCAGCACCGTCACCAGCGGCAACGCGGCGACGAAACCGCCCAGCCGGTCGCTGCGCTTGGCGAATTCGGACACGGCCACGACCAGCGCGGCGGTGATCAGGTATTTGGAGACAAGCCAGGCCATCGCGGCACGCGGTACGTGAATGGGAATACGCAAACGGGAAGCGGGCCGTCATGGCCCGCTTCCACTATAGCCGGCGCGTCAAGCCGCCGCCTCAGGCGTCATGCGCATCGTGGACCTCCACACCCACGTTGGTGGCGGCCGCGTCGTAGACCTGCTTGTCGAGCAGCCCGGTTTCGCGCGCCACCAGCACCGGCACCACCATCTGCCCGGTGACGTTGGTGGCCGTGCGCATCATGTCGAGGATGCGGTCGATCGCATACAGGTAGCCGATCACCTCCAGCGGCAGGTTGGCCGCGCTCAGCACCACGGTGGCCATCACCACCGCCGTGCCCGGCACGCCGGCCGTGCCGAAACTGCCCAGCACCGAGGCGATCAGCACCACGAAGTACTGGTCGGCGCTCAGCGGCACGCCGGTGTACTGGGCGATGAACACCGCGCACAGCGCCGGGTAGATCGCGCCGCACCCGTCCATCTTGATGCTCGCGCCCAGCGGCACCGCGAAGCTGGCGTAATCCTTGTTGACACCCAGGTTGTGGGTGATCGAACGCATCGCCACCGGCATGGCGGCAAAGCTCGACGAACTGACGAAGGCCACCTGCATGCCCGGCGAAGCGCCGCGGAAGAACTTCCACGGGTTCAGCCCGTGCGCCAGCAACAGGCCGCCGTACACCACCACGATCTGGATGATGCAGGCGATGTACAGCGCCAGCACGAAATTGCCCAGCGGCAGCAGCTTGCCGAAACCGTAGGAGCCCACCAGCGAGGCGATCAGGCCGAAGGTGCCGATCGGAGTGACTTCCAGCACGAAGCGCGTGACCTGGATCATGATCGCGCTCATCTGCCCGGTCAGCTTGCGCGCCTCGGCCACCTTGTCGCCCAGCTTGACCATGGCAAAACCGAGCAGGCCGGCGAAGAAGATCACCGGCAGGATCGAGCCGCGCCCGGCCGCCAGCACCGTTTCGCCGGCGGCGTTGGTCTTTGTGCCGATGCCGGCGAGCGCATAGAACACGTTGGACGGCACCACGCCGAGCAGCACCTCGATGGCACGGGGCACGTCGCGCGGCTTCCACGCCGCATCCACCTGCAGGCCGAAATGCCCGGCGCCCGGCTGCATCACCGTGCCCACGGCCAGCCCCACGCACACCGCCAGCGCCGCGGTGACGACGAACCACAGGAAGGTGCGCCCGCCCAGCGCAGCCACCGACTTCTGCCCGTGCAGGGCCGAGATCGCGTTGATCACCGCGAAGAACACCAGCGGCACCGCGATCATCTTGATCAGCGTGACGTAAAGCTCGCCGAGCGGGCCGAACCACGTGTCCGCCGCCGGACCGAACGCCCAGCCGGCCAGCGCGCCGAGCACGAAGCCACCGACCACCCGCTGCCAGAAGGGGATGGCCAGCCAGGCCGAGACCAGTTTCATTGCCGTTGCCAATGCGGGAAATCAGGGAAGCGGGCACCTTAGACCAGCGCCCGCCGCGAAACGAGCCCCGCGCGTGGAACGCCGCATCCGACATGCCAGTGTCATGCTGGTTTCACAGAATCCCCCGGCATTTCCATATTCCCCACGGTCATGACTGCACGCACCCGACTCGCGCTTTCCGCCCTTGCCC
>DMID01000078.1:0-4134 GCA_003449195.1 Lysobacteraceae bacterium
CCTCCAAGGTGGTGGCGCTGGTGGGCGAGTACGAACCGGGCAGCCCGATCGAAGTGATCGGCATCGGCTCGCACGAATCGCGCGGCCTCAAGCGCGGCGTGGTGGTGGACATCGAGTCCACCGTGCAGTCGATCCAGCGCGCGGTCGAGGAAGCCGAGCTGATGGCCGGCTGCGAGATCCGCTCGGTGTATGCCTCCATTTCCGGCGCCCACGTGCAGTGCCGCAACTCGCAGGGCATCCAGCCTATCCGCGAAGGCGAGGTCACCTGGGGCGATCTGGACCGCGTGCTGGAAGCGGCCAAGGCCGTGGCGGTGCCGGCCGACCAGCGCATCCTGCATGCCATCCCGCGCGAATACGTGCTGGACGATTCGCAGGAAGGCATCCGCAACCCGGTCGGCATGACCGGCGTGCGCCTGGAGGTGCATGCGCATCTGGTCACCTGCGCGCAGTCGGCGGCGCAGAACATCAGCAAGTGCGTGCAGCGCTGCGGCCTGCAGGTGGACGACCTGGTGCTGTCCTCGCTGGCATCGAGCGTGGCGGTGCTGACCGCCGACGAGCGCGAACTGGGCGTGGTGCTGGTCGACATGGGCGCCGGCACGACCGATCTTGCCGTGTTCGTGCAGGGCGCGATCTGCCACACCGCCTCGCTGCCGATCGCCGGCGACCAGGTCACCAACGACATCGCCCACCTGCTGCGCACGCCGACCCCGGAAGCCGAGCAGATCAAGGTGCGCTACGCCTGCGCGCTGGCCCAGCTGGCCACCGCCGAGGAAAGCATCCAGGTGCCTTCGGTCGGCGACCGCCCGCCGCGGCGCATGCCGCGCGCCTCGCTGGCGCAGGCGGTACAGGGCCGTTACGAGGAAATCTTCGAGATGGTGCAGGCCGAGCTGCGCCGCTCCGGCTTCGAGGAACTGGTGCGCGCCGGCATGGTGCTGACCGGTGGCGCCTCGAAGATGGAAGGCGTGGTCGAACTGGCCGAGGAAATGCTGCAGATGCCGGTGCGCGTGGGCATCCCCCAGCACGTCACCGGTCTGGGCGAAGTGGTCAACAACCCGGTCCACGCCACCGGCGTGGGCCTGCTGCTGATGGGCAGCCAGCTGGAAACCCCGCGCCGCAGTTCGTCGGTGTCGATGGGGCGGGTCGGCGGCTTCCTCGGCAAGTTGAAGAACTGGTATCGCGGCGAGTTCTGACGACGCGGACGGATGGAACGCCGCGGCGAAGGCGCCGTGGCGCGAGGCGGGACGGAAGCGGACGACCTGGCGGCATCGGACAACACCCAACATCACAACTAGAGACACTCCAGAGGACATGGACATGGCGCATTTCGAACTGATCGAGAAGATGGCACCCAACGCGGTGATCAAGGTGGTTGGCGTGGGCGGCGGCGGCGGCAACGCGGTCGCGCACATGGTCAGCAGCAGCGTGGACGGCGTGGAGTTCATCACCGCCAACACCGATTCGCAGGCGATCAAGAACTGCGGCGCCAAGCTGCAGCTGCAGCTCGGCAGCAACGTCACCAAGGGCCTGGGCGCCGGCGCCAACCCGGAAGTCGGCCGCCAGGCCGCACTGGAAGACCGCGAACGCATCATGGACGCGCTGCAGGGTGCGGACATGGTGTTCATCACCGCCGGCATGGGGGGCGGCACCGGCACCGGCGCGGCGCCGGTCGTCGCGCAGCTGGCCAAGGAAATGGGCATCCTGACCGTGGCCGTGGTCACCAAGCCGTTCCCGTTCGAGGGCCGTCGGCGCATGCAGGTGGCGCTGAAGGGCATCGAGGAGCTGGCCCAGCACTGCGACTCGCTGATCACCATCCCGAACGAAAAGCTGATCACCGTGCTCGGCCGCAACGCCACCATGATCCAGGCCTTCCGCGCCGCCAACGACGTGCTGCAGGGCGCGGTGCAGGGCATCGCCGACCTGATCGTGCGTCCGGGCCTGATCAACGTCGACTTTGCCGACGTGCGCACCGTGATGTCGGAAATGGGCCTGGCCATGATGGGCACCGGCACCGCCAAGGGCGACGACCGCGCCCAAGCCGCCGCCGAGGCCGCCATCCAGAACCCGCTGCTCGACGACGTCAACCTGGCCGGTGCCAACGGCATCCTGGTCAACATCACCGCCGGCCCGGACTTCACCATGGCCGAGTTCGACGAGATCGGCCGCACCGTCGAAGGTTTTGCCTCCGAGGATGCGACCGTGGTGGTCGGCACCGTGCTCGACCCGGAAATGAAGGACGAAGTGCGCGTCACCGTCGTCGCCACCGGCCTGAACCGTGCCGTCTCCACGCGCGTCAACGGCCGCGGCGAGTTCGGCGAATCGCGCCGTCCGCAGATCGAGCTGGTGCGCAGCCAGGCCAAGCGCGACGGCACCACCGGCCTGCCGATCGACGATGCCATCGCCGGCCCGGGCCGGATCGACCCGGTGATGAATGCCGTGGGCGGCATCATGGGCGGCCTGCGTCGCGGCAGTGCCGAGCCGAGCATGCCTTCGGCCGGTGCCGCACCCGCGGCGGCCGACCTTCCTACCGACTATCTCGATATTCCGGCTTTCCTCCGCCGCCAGGCGGACTGACCGGCGATCCACGGGCCGGTCCGCCGGTCCGCTGCTGTACCTGTCCTCATTTCCGCCGGGCCGCTCGGCCCGGCGGGTTTTTCCCGGCCGCCGCACGGCCGCCGGCGTGTCCGCGTTGCAGTGGCGAAACCCCGTGTTCCCGCGGCTTTCGAAGGGGTTCAGCCCTTTGCGTGGTATTCTCGCGCGGTTTTTCCGGCCACCTTTCATGACCCAGCAACGCACCCTCAAGAACACGATCCGCGCCACCGGCGTCGGCCTGCACAGTGGCGACAAGGTCTACATGACCCTGCGCCCGGCCCCGGTCGACCATGGCATCGTGTTCCGGCGCGTGGATCTGGACCCGGTGGTCGAAGTGCCCGCCGATGCCGATCTGGTCACCGAAACCACCCTGTGCACCGGCCTGAGCGTCGGCCCGGCCAAGGTGCAGACGGTCGAACACCTGATGTCCGCGCTGGCCGGCCTGGGCATCGACAACGCGATCATCGACGTGTCGGCGGCCGAGCTGCCGATCATGGACGGTTCGGCCGGCCCGTTCGTGTTCCTGCTGCAGTCGGCGGGCATCGTCGAGCAGCCCGCACCCAAGCGTTTCATCCGCATCCTGCGCCCGGTCGAGGTGCGCGAGGGCGACAAGGTCGCCCGCTTCGAGCCCTGGCAGGGCTACAAGCTGGATTTCACCATCCAGTTCGACCACCCGATGATTCCGGCCAAGCAGTCGCATGCCTCGCTGGAATTTTCCACCGAGGCCTACATCCGCGAGATTTCGCGCGCCCGCACCTTCGGCTTCATGCGCGATCTGGAATACATGCGCGAGCGCAACCTCGGCCTCGGCGGCTCGATGGACAACGCCATCGTGCTCGACGAGTACCGCGTGCTCAACGAGGACGGCCTGCGCTACGTCGATGAATTCGTGCGCCACAAGATCCTGGACGCCGTCGGCGACCTGTATCTGGCCGGTGGCCCGATCCTCGGTGCCTACACCGGCTTCAAGTCCGGCCATGCCCTCAACAACAAGCTGGTGCGCGCCCTGCTGGCCGACAGCACGGCGTGGGAGAAGGTCAGCTTTGCCGCGGGTGCCGAGCCGGCGCCGCTGGCGTTCGGGCAACTCGCCCTGGCGTGATGCGGGGTTGATTCGTGACGTCCGTCACGGGATGCCTCGTTTTTCATTTGTCCGCTCTAACGATTCGCTAACGTCTCCGGCGTTGGGCGACGCTAGGATGCGTCCGGTTCCTCCATCCGGGCGCGCATGACGCTTGCCCTTCAGCGACGGAGGACGCTTCCCGGCCCGCTTGCATGGCCGGGTGCGGATTCCGGGGAGCCGGGGTCCTGCAAGGATGCCAGTGCGACGCGCAGCGCTTGCCGCGCGGTCGCCGAGACCGTCGTCGTCGCGGCCCCTGCGGGCGCCGCCGGCAACGGGGTGGCCGAGCTCTTGATGGCCACGGTCGTGCAATCGAGCCCGAGGGAACGGGCCGCGTCGAGGACATCGGCTTCGTGCAGGCGCAGCTTGGCCCGCCAGACCGGTGCATCGACCAGGAACACGAGCTGTTTGTCGCGGACGTTGGCGAG
>DMID01000078.1:4281-4568 GCA_003449195.1 Lysobacteraceae bacterium
GAATGACCGGCCAGCGGCGCGGGCAACAGGGGGCGCAGGCGCCGGTCCAGCGCATCGAGCCACATGGCCCGACGCAGCGGATCGCCGGATTTGCCCGACAAGGCCGCATCGAGCGCGGCCTGCGGGGCAGAGCCTGCGCGTTGGCTGGAATCGGACATGGCGGAATGATGGAATTCCAACGCATCGTACGCAAGCTGCGTGAAAGACGGGTCAAACAGTGGTGGTGGCAGGCGCGGGTGCAGGTAGCGGCCCGGCCGGTGGCCGCATTGGGACTGGTGCTGGGCGTC
>DMID01000053.1 GCA_003449195.1 Lysobacteraceae bacterium
TGCTGGCGATGCTGCGCACCCATCGCGGCCGCACCGCGGCGATGCGCGCCATCGACCAGGTCATCGCCGGCGGCGATGCCGCCAGCGGCCAGCGGCCCAACATCGACTTCCTGCTGGCGGCGATCTGCCACGTCTACGGCTTGCCGGCCACGCCGGCACTGGTGCTGTTCGCCTCCGGCCGGCTCACCGGCTGGCTGGCGCACGCGCTGGAACAGCAGGCACTGGGCAAACTGATCCGGCCACGCGCGCACTACGTCGGCGCGGTGCCGGAGGGCAGCACATCGCAGGGGTGATCCTCCGTCCCGCGTCGCCATGCCGATTGCCATCAGGCATTCGCAGGCAACCGGGAGGCTCTGCATTGCGCCGTCGGCGCCCGATTACCTTCGCCGCCATTGACTGACGCCAAGCGGTTGGCACTCGCCGCCTCAGACGCCGGACGTTGCTCCCACCGGAATGGATACCTACCGGCGCCGTCGTCACGGTGAAAGCCGGCAGACGCCGCTTACTCCCGCCACGTCCCGACCATTGGCGTCGATGTACAGGCCATGTTGCTTGCGGCGTTTTCATGCCCGGGCCGTTTGCATGCCGTGGCCGCACACGGAAACGGCAAGGTGGTCGCCCTCCACGACCACCCTGCTACCGGCCTTGCCGGATGCCGTGCCTCAGGCGCCGATGTCCGGCCCGCGTTCCAGCGCGCGGCGCACTTCTTCCAGCGCGTTCGGGTCGTCCAGCGTGGACAGGTCGCCCGGGTCGTCGCCGCGCGCCAATGCCTGCAGCGAGCGCCGCAGCAGCTTGCCCGAGCGGGTCTTGGGCAGCGCATTGACGATGTACACGCGCGCCGGCCGCGCCACCGCGCCGAGGCTCTGCTCGACGATCTTGCGCATGCCGTCGGCGGCGGCCTTGCGCGCGGTCTGCTCGTCGATGGCCTGGCGCAGAGTGGCGAACACGATGGGCACCTGCCCCTTCAGCTCGTCGGCCACGCCGATGACCGCCGCCTCGGCCACCGCGTCATAGCCGGACACCGACTCCTCGATCTCGCGCGTGCCCAGGCGGTGGCCGGCGACGTTGATCACGTCATCGGTACGGCCGAGGATGAAGGTATAGCCGTCCTCGTCGCGGATCGCCCAATCCAGCGAGCTGTACAGCAACTCCTTGAAATGGCTGAAGTAGCTCTGCAGGAAACGCGCATCGTCGTTCCAGATGGTACTCATGCAGCCGGGCGGCAGCGGCGGCGTCATCACCAGCACGCCCTTCTGTCCGGGCGCGACCTCCTCGCCGGTGGCCTCATCGATCACCTTCATCCGGTAGCCGAGGTTGGGAAAGCCCGGCGAGCCGAACTTCACCGGCTTCATGTCCACGCCCGGCAGCAGGGTCAGTGCCGGCCAGCCGGTTTCGGTCTGCCAGTAGTTGTCGATGACGTGCACGCCGGCCAGTGCGTCGTCGATCCAGTGCGCGGTGGGTTCGTCCAGCGGTTCGCCGGCCAGGAACAGGTACTTGAGGCTGGACAGGTCGTGGCGGCGGATGAAGTCCACGTCGGACTTCTTCAGCACGCGGATCGCGGTGGGCGAGGAGAACATCGTGCGCACGCCGTACTGCTCGCACAGCGCCCACCAGATGCCCGGGTCCGGATGGGTCGGCAGGCCTTCGTACAGCAGCGAGGTGCAACCGCCGATCAGCGGGCCGTACACGTTGTAGGAGTGGCCCACCGCCCAGCCCACGTCGGAGGTGGAAAACATCACCTGCCCGGGCTGGCAGTCGAACACGGTGCGCATGGATTGCGCCATCGCCACCGCGTAACCGCCGACGTCGCGCTGCACGCCCTTGGGCTTGCCGGTGGTGCCGGAGGTGTAGAGCAGGTAGCTGGGCTCGTTGGATTCCAGCCATTCCACCGGCACCTGCGCATCGCCTACCTGCGCGCGCAGGGTGGCGTAATCCTCGTCGCGGCCGGCCACCTTCGGCTCGGCAGGGTCGAGCCCGCGCGAGACGATCAGCACCTTCGGCGGCGGCGTGACGGCCTGCGCGCAGGCGGCATCGACCAGCGGCTTGTACGGGATCACCTTGCCGCCACGCATGCCGGCGTCGGCGGCGATCAGCAGCTTGGGCTGCGCATCGTCGATGCGCACGGCCAGGTTGTGCGCGGCAAACCCGCCGAACACCACCGAGTGGATGGCGCCGATGCGCGCGCAGGCGAGCATGGCGAACACCGCCTCGGCCATGTTCGGCATGTACACCACCACGCGGTCGCCGCGGCCGACGCCAAGCTGCTTGAGCACGGCGGCAAACGCGTTCACCTCGCGGTGCAGCTCGCGGTAGGTGATTTCGCGGGTGACGTCGGTTTCGGTGGAGATGGCCACCAGCGCAAGCTGGTCGGCACGCTCGCCCAGATGCCGGTCCACCGCGTTGTAGCAGAGGTTGGTCTGGCCACCGACGAACCACTTGCGAAACGGCGGATTGGAGTAGTCGAGGATCTTCTGCGGCGGCACGTGCCAGTGGATCAGTTTCGCCTGCTCGCCCCAGAATTCTTCCGGCTGCTCGATCGACTGCCGGTACAAGCTTGCGTAATCCATGCGGCCCCTCCCAAGGCGTGGTGCATGGACCGAGCATAGACGCGGCCCGCGCGGCCGATCCCCCGACCTTGGTCGAGGCCGCGACCAACGTCGAAAGCCCCGCCCCGCACAAAACTTCGCATGCGAATCCACTGCGCCCCGGCAGCGCCGCAAACGCGGACGGCCGCCCGCAGGCGGCCGTCGCGATGCCCCTCAGCCGGCCCGGGCCGGCGCGGTTCAGCCCTCCTCGAGGTGCCTGGCCTGCTCGCGCAGCACGAACTTCTGCACCTTGCCGGTGGCCGTGCGCGGCAGCGGCCCGAACACCACGGTCTTCGGCACCTTGAAGCGCGCCATGTGCTCGCGGCAGTAGCCGATGATCTCGTCCGGGCTGAGCCTGCGGTCCTCGCGGATCTCGACGAAGGCGCACGGCGTCTCGCCCCACTTGTCGTCCGGGCGCGCCACCACCGCCGCGCTGAGCACGTCCGGGTGGTGGCACAGCACGTCCTCGACCTCGATCGAGGAGATGTTCTCGCCGCCGGAGATGATCACGTCCTTGGAGCGGTCGCGGATCTTCACGTAGCCGTCCGGGTACACCACGGCCAGGTCGCCGGTGTGGAACCAGCCGCCCTCGAACGCCTGCTCGGTGGCCTTGGGGTTCTTCAGGTAGCCCTTCATGGTGATGTTGCCGCGGAACATGATCTCGCCGATGGCCTCGCCGTCGTGCGCCACCGGCGCCATCGTGATCGGGTCGCGCACCTGCATGTCCTCCTGCAGCAGGCAGGCCACGCCCTGGCGGCTGTTGAGTTCGGCCAGTTCCTCGATCGGCCGCCCGGTCCAGGCCTGCTGCTGCACGCACAGCGCCGCCGGCCCGTACACCTCGGTCAGGCCGTAGACGTGGGTGATCTGGAACCCCATGCGCTCCATGCCCTCGATCACCGCCGCCGGCGGCGCGGCGCCGGCCACCTGCGCCTTGACGCCGACGATGCCTTCCTTCCACGCTTGCGGCGCGGCCACCAGCGTGCTGTGGATGATCGGCGCACCGCAGAAATGGGTGACGCCGTGCGCCCGCATCAGTTCGAACACCAGCCTGGCGTCGAACTTGCGCAGGCACACGTTGACGCCGGCGGTGGCCGCCACGGTCCACGGGAAGCACCAGCCGTTGCAATGGAACATCGGCAACGTCCACAGATAGACCGGGTGCGGCGGCATCGACCAGTCGATGACGTTGGCCACCGCGTTGAGATAGCCGCCGCGATGGTGGTAGACCACGCCCTTCGGGTCGCCGGTGGTGCCGGAGGTGTAGTTCAGCGACACCGCATCCCACTCGTCGGCCGGCAGCGACCACGCGAATTGCGGGTCGCCGGTTTCGAGCAAGGCCTCGTATTCGATCTGGCCGATCAGCTCGCCGCCTTCGGCCAGCACGTCGTCCACGTCGACCACCAGCAGCGGGCGCTTGACCAGCGCCAGCGCCTTGGCGATCACCGGCGAGAACTCGCGGTCGGTGAACAGCACCTTGGCCTCGCCGTGTTCGAGCATGAAGGCCAGCGTCTCGGCGTCCAACCGCGTGTTCAGCGCATTGAGCACCGCGCCGATCATCGCCGGGCCGAAGTGCAACTCCACCATCGCCGGCACGTTGGGCAGCATGGCGGCCACCGTGTCGCCGCGGCCGATGCCGCGCGCCTGCAGCGCCGAGGCCAGCCGGCGGCACCGCGCGTGCACTTCGCTCCAGTTGCGGCGCACCTCGCCATGGACGATGGCCAGGCGCTGCGGGTGCACCTCGGCAGCCTTGCGCAGGAAGGACAGCGGGGAAAGCGGCGTGTAGTTGGCCGGATTCCGGTCCAGGCCAAGCTCGTACGGATTGGACATGCAGCACCACCGGTGGGGGATACGGATGGCAACAGACTAGCCAGTCGGCTGCATGGCTACCTTCAAACTTTGGTCATACGCGCGTCCCGCGCCCGGGAAAACCCGCGCGTTTCCAGGCGCATGCGCGCACCGCGGGACACGGGGACGGCGCCCGGCGGAAAGACGTCGCCCGGCGGAAAAAGGAAAAGCCGGGCAAGGCCCGGCTTTCCGCGGCGTCCGGCACAAGGCCGGACGCGGATGACGCATGGACGATTACTTGAGCAGGTCGGCCACGCCGGCACGCTCTTCTTCCAGCTCGGCCAAGGTGATGTCGATGTACTTCCTGGAGAAGTCGTCGATCGGCAGATCCTTGATGATGGTGTACTTGCCGTTCTCGGTGGTCACCGGGAAACCGAACACCACGCCTTCCGGGATGCCGTAGGAGCCGTCGGACGGCACGCCCATCGTGACCCACTTGCCGTTCGTGCCCAGCACCCAGTCGTGGATGTGGTCGATGGCGGCATTGGCGGCCGACGCGGCCGAAGACAGGCCGCGCGCGGCGATGATGGCCGCGCCACGCTTGCCGACGGTCGGGATGAAGGTACCGGCATTCCATTCCTGGTCGTTGATCAGCTCGGCCACCGAGGCGCCGCCGGTGGTGGCGAAGCGGTAGTCCGGGTACATCGTCGGGCTGTGGTTGCCCCACACGGTGAACTTCTCGAAGCTGTCCACGGTCTTGCCGAGCTTGGCCGACAGCTGGCTCAGCGCGCGGTTGTGGTCCAGGCGCAGCATGGCGGTGAAGTTGGCCGGGTTCAGGTCCGGGGCCGACTTCATGGCGATGTAGGCGTTGGTGTTGGCCGGGTTGCCGACCACCAGCACCTTGACGTCGCGGCTGGCGACGGCATTGAGCGCCTTGCCCTGCACGGTGAAGATCTTGGCGTTTTCCAGCAGCAGGTCCTTGCGCTCCATGCCCGGGCCGCGCGGACGGGCACCGACTAGCAGGGCCACGTCGACATCCTTGAAGGCCACCATCGGGTCGGCGGTGGTGACCACGCCGGCCAGCAGCGGGAAGGCGCAGTCCTCGAGCTCCATCACCACGCCCTTGAGCGCGGCCTGGGCCTTTTCGTTGTCGATTTCGAGCAGCTGCAGGATGACCGGCTGGTCCTTGCCCAGCATTTCGCCGGATGCGATGCGGAACAGCAGGGCGTAACCGATGTTGCCGGCGGCGCCGGTGACTGCGACACGTACGGGGGTCTTCATGGGGAATCCTCTGCGAATGTGAGGGTTGGTTGAATCGTCGCGGGCGGCCGCGACGAGGCGGCCGTCCCGGCGGGGAATCTGCGGATCAGGCGGCGAGGATCTTGTTCCACTCGGCCACGCGGTCGGCCTTGGCGGCCAGCACGGCATCGGCGTCGCCCTCGATCGTCACCTTGGTGATGACATCGCCCTGCTTGATCGCATCGACCACGTCCTGGCCTTCCAGCACCGTGCCGAACACGGTGTGGCGGCCGTCCAGCCAGTCGGTCTTGATGTGGGTGATGAAGAACTGGCTGCCGTTGGTGTTGGGGCCGGCATTGGCCATCGACAGCGAGCCGCGCTCGTGGGCCACGCCGTTGCTGGTTTCGTCCTCGAAACGGTAGCCCGGGCCGCCCGTGCCGGTGCCCTTGGGGCAGCCGCCCTGGATCATGAAATCGGCAATGACGCGGTGGAAGGTCAGCCCGTCGTAGAAGCCGCGCTTGGCCAGATTGACGAAATTGGCGACCGTCAGCGGGGCCTTGTCGGCAAACAGCTCGACCTTGATCGGGCCGCGGGCGGTGTCGAAAGTGGCAGTCAGGGACATGGGTTCCTTGGCGCGTTTGGCGTTGTTTCGAGGCCGCACAGGATACACCCCCGCCCCGCGCGCCACCCGGGTCCGATGGTCTCGGGAAAGGCCCCGGGGAGGCGTTCATCCCGCGGCCAGCCGCCGTTTTCCGGCTGGCCCGGCAACCGGATATAATGTGCGGCTTACCCCATACAGGTCAGGCGTTTCCGGCGCCCACTCCGCATGTCCATCGAAAACCTCCGCAACATCGCCATCGTCGCCCACGTCGACCACGGCAAGACCACCCTCGTCGATCAGCTGCTCAAGCAGTCGGGCACCTTCAGCGAGCGCGCGCAGATCGCCGACCGCGTGATGGACAGCAACGACCAGGAAAAGGAACGCGGCATCACCATCCTGGCCAAGAACACGGCCATCAACTGGAACGGCAACCGCATCAACATCGTCGATACCCCCGGCCACGCCGACTTCGGCGGCGAGGTGGAGCGCGTGCTGTCGATGGTGGACACGGTGCTGATCCTGGTGGACGCGATGGACGGCCCGATGCCGCAGACGCGCTTCGTCACCCAGAAGGCCTTCGCGATGGGCTTCAAGCCGATCGTGGTGATCAACAAGATCGACCGCCCCGGCGCGCGCCCTGAGTGGGTCGTCGAGCAGGTGTGGGACCTGTTCGACCGTCTCGGCGCCACCCCCGAGCAGATGGACTTCCCGATCGTCTACGCCTCGGCGCTGAACGGCTATGCCTCGCTGGACGAGAACGTCCGTTCCGGCGACATGACCCCGCTGTACGAAGCCATCATGAAGTACGCCCCCAAGCCGGACGTGGACCCGGAAGGCGCGTTCCAGATGCGCATCAGCCAGCTGGACTACAACAGCTTCGTCGGCGTGATCGGCATCGGCCGCATCCAGCGCGGCACGCTGAAGAAGAACATGCCGGTGGTGGTGATCGACCGCGAAGGCAAGAAGCGTCAGGGCAAGGTGCTGCAGGTGCTGGGCTTCCTCGGCCTGGAGCGCATCGAGCAGGAATCAGCCGAGGCCGGCGACATCGTGGCCATCTCCGGCATCCAGGAGCTGACCATCTCCGATACCGTCTGCGCACTGGACACGCCCGAGGCGCTGCCGGCGCTGACCGTGGACGAGCCGACCATCTCGATGACCTTCCAGGTCAACAACTCGCCGTTTGCCGGCAACAAGGACCTGTCCGGCGGCAAGTTCCTGACCAGCCGCCAGCTCAAGGACCGGCTGGACCGCGAGAAGGTGCACAACGTCGCCCTGCGCGTGGAGCAGCTGGAAGACGCCGACAAGTTCCTGGTCTCCGGCCGCGGCGAACTGCACCTGTCGGTGCTGATCGAGAACATGCGCCGCGAAGGCTACGAGCTGGCCGTGTCGCGCCCGGAAGTGATCATCAAGGAAATCGACGGCCAGCAGATGGAGCCGATCGAGCAGCTCGTCGTCGACGTGGAAGAAATCCACCAGGGCGGCGTGATGGAGAAGCTCGGCATCCGCAAGGGCCAGCTGAAGAACATGGAGCCCGACGGCAAGGGCCGCGTGCGCCTGGATTACCTGATCCCGGCGCGTGGCCTGATCGGCTTCCAGAACGAGTTCAAGACCCTGACCCAGGGCTCGGGCCTGCTGTTCCACGTGTTCGACCACTACGGCCCGAAGGAACAGGGCGCCATCGCCAAGCGTCCCAACGGCGTGATGATCGCCAACGCGCCGGGCGCCACGCCGGCCTACGCGCTGGGGCCGCTGGAAGAACGCGGCAAGCTGTTCGCCGCCGAAGGCGACAACGTGTACGAAGGCCAGCTGGTCGGCATCCACTCCAAGGACAACGACCTGACGGTGAATGCGATCAAGACCAAGCCGCTGACCAACATGCGCGCCTCGGGCAAGGACGATGCGATCAAGCTGACCCCGGCGATCAAGTTCACCCTGGAACAGGCGCTGGACTTCATCGAGGACGACGAGCTGGTGGAAGTGACCCCCAAGGAAATCCGCCTGCGCAAGAAGGGCCTCACCGAAAACGAGCGCAAGCGCGCCGGCCGCGGCGGCTGATCGTCGCAGCCTGAGGCCAATGGGCATGCAGACACGGGATGCGGGATTGAAGGACGCGCGTTACGACGCCGATCCGCATGCCCATCCCGGGCTGCATGCCATTGCCCTGTTGGAAGGCAGCAAGGGCGTGCTGGCCCTGCTTGCCGCCACCGGGCTGGAAATCTTCGGGCCGACGCCGCTGCGGCACGTGGTCGGCAAGCTGATCCACCTGCTCCAGCTCGACCCCAACCACGGCATGCTGCCTTCGCTGCTGGCCGCCATCGACCCGCACGCCGTGCATCTTGCCGCGCTGCTGGTGGCCTTGTACGGCCTGCTGCATCTGGTCGAATCCTGGGGCCTGTGGCATGCCCGCTCCTGGGCATCCTGGCTGGGCTGCGTCAGTGCTTCGGTCTACCTACCCTTCGACCTCTACGCCGTGGCCACGCATCCGGGCTGGGCGTCGCTGGCCGTGCTGGCCATCAACATCGCCATCGTGGCCGCGCTGGCCCGTGACCTGTTCCGCCGCCGTCGCGCGGGACATATCTGACCGATCCGCCGCGCGGCGTTGCAAAGCACTTCACCGCGCGGGTAGCCTGCTCGATGCCGGCCGGGGGCACGTGCCAAGGGGATACATGATGCGTCCAAGCGCCATCTGGCTGCTGCCGGTTCTGCTTGTCCTGAGTGCCTGCGGCAGTGGCGCGGATGATCGCGCGGCAAGCCCGCGTGCGCCCGACGACTTCCTGTATGCCGAGCTCGACATCGCCATGCTGCAGCAGCGCATGGCCGACGGCACGCTCGACAGCCACACGCTGACCCGCGCCTATCTCGACCGCATTGCCGCCATCGACAGGGCCGGGCCGTCGCTGCACGCCGTGATCGAAACCAACCCGGATGCCCTGCGCGAAGCCGCCGCCCGCGATGCCGAACGCCGCGCGGGCAAACTGCGCGGGCCGCTGCATGGCATCCCGGTGCTGATCAAGGACAACATCGGCGCCACCCCGATGGTCAATTCGGCCGGTTCGCTCGCGCTCCGGGATTTCCGCCCCGCCCACGACGCGTTTCTCGTGCGCCGCCTGCGCGAGGCCGGGGCCGTGATCCTCGGCAAGACCAACCTCAGTGAATGGGCCAACTTCCGCTCCACCCGCAGCATTTCAGGTTGGAGCGCGCGCGGCGGACAGACCCGCAACCCCTATGCCCTCGACCACAGCCCGTGCGGTTCCAGCAGCGGCAGCGCGGTAGCGGTGGCGGCCAATCTGGCCGTCGTGGCCGTGGGCACCGAAACCGACGGCAGCATCCTGTGCCCGGCTGCGGTCAACGGCATCGTCGGCCTGAAACCCACCGTCGGGCTGGTCAGCCGCAACGGCATCCTGCCGATCTCCTTCAGCCAGGACACCGCCGGCCCGATGGCCCGCAACGTCACCGATGCCGCCTTGCTGCTGTCCGCGGTGGCCGGGCGCGACGAATCCGACCCGGCCACCGCGACGCTGCCCGGCCACGCGGTCTACGACTATGCCGCGCGCCTGTCGCCGGACGCTCTGCGCGGCGCCCGCATCGGCGTACTGCACAACAACCTATCCGAAGCCGAGGACATCGGCGGCGTCTACCGGCATGCACTGGATGCACTGCGAGATGCCGGCGCCACGCTGGTGGATGTCGCACTCCCGACCGACGGCCAATGGGACGATGCGGAAACCACGGTGTTGCTGCATGAGTTCAAGGCCGGGCTGGAACGTTATCTGCGCCAACAGCACGCCCCCGTGCACACGCTGGCCGAATTGATCGCCTTCAATGGCCAGCATGCCGGCAAGGAAATGGCCCGTTTCGATCAGGACCTGTTCGAGCGCAGCCAGGCCACCACCGGCCTGGCCGATCCGGTCTACATCCAGGCCCGCGCCAAGGCTCGACAGCTGGCCGGCCCGCTGGGACTGGATGCAACCCTCGATGCCGAGCACCTCGATGCCCTGGTTGCGCCCACCACCGGGGCCGCCTGGCGCATCGACCCGGCGCGTGGCGACGATTTCCGCGGTGCCGGCTACGGGGCGGCGGCCGTGGCGGGCTACCCGAGCCTGACCGTGCCGATGGGCTC
>DMID01000205.1:0-2225 GCA_003449195.1 Lysobacteraceae bacterium
TGGCCGGCGGCATCGGCAAGGCACTGGTCTGCACCGCCACCGGCATGATCGTGGCGGTGCCGGCCCTGATCTGCCACCGCTACCTGCGTGGCCGGGTCACGGCCTACGTGATCGAAATGGAGCGCGATGCCACGCGCCTGCTGGATGCGCTGGATGCCGCACGGCCGGCTCCGGCGGCGCGCCGCCCGGCCAAGGCCGACTGAACCGCCATGCGCATCCGCGACGACCGCGCCCGCGAGGAGCCGGAGATCAATCTGGTCCCGCTGATCGACGTGATCCTGGTGTTGATCATCTTCTTCGTGGTCACCACCACCTTCGATGCGCGTTCCACGCTGCAACTGCAGTTGCCGCAGGCCAGCGACCGTGACACGCCGCCACCGCAATATACGTTGAGCCTGCTGGTCAATGCCGACGGGCATTACTTCGTCAACGACCGCGAAGTGGTCGCCGCCGATGCCGAAGCGCTGAAGCGCGCCTTGTCGGCTCTGGCAGGGAGCAACCGCGACAAACCCGTGCTGCTGCGGGCCGACGCGCGCACGCCGTACCAGGCCGTGGTGACCGCGCAGGACGTGCTGGCGCAGTTGGGCTTCCAGCGCATCGCCATCGCGACCGCACAGGTCAAGGAGGCGCGCAAGTGAGCGGCATGCAGTCCCCGATGGCCGTGTACAAGCGCCTGCTCCAGTTTGCGGCGGACTACCGCGGCCTGCTGTTGCTGGCTGCCGCCGGTGCCTTGCTGGAAGGCGTTGCCGGCGGTGCGTTCCTGGCGATGATGAAGCCGGTCATCGATGAGACCTTCATCGCCAAGAACCGGGAAGTCAGCTACTGGCTGCCGCTGGCGATCGTCGGCCTGTTCGTGCTGCGCGGCGTGGCTGGCTACCTGACCGATACCTCGATGGGGCGCGCGGCGCGCAGCGTGGCCCGCGACATGCGGGTACGGGTGCTGGACAAGTACCTGAAGATGCCGGGCACGCGTTTCGACAGTGAAAACGTGCCGTCGATGCTGGTGCGGCTGGGTTCGGACAGCGACCAGGTAGCCCAGGCTGCCGTGGACGCGATGAAGGTCATGGTCCAGCAGTCGCTGCAGGTCATTGGCGCGGTGGTGGTGATGGTGTGGACCAGCTGGACGGTCACCGTGGCCATCGTGCTGGTTGCCCCGCCGCTGGCCTGGGTGATGGACCGGGTGGCAAAACGCTACCGCCGCGTGAGCCACCGCATCCAGGAAAGCGGTGCGCAGCTGATGCAGGCGGCCGACCAGGCCCTGTCCAACCAGCAGGACGTAAAGGTGTACGGCGCGCAGGCCAGCGAGATGCGTCGCTATGGCGCATTGGCCAACACCAACCTCAAGCTGGCGATGAAGGTGGAGTCCACCCGCGCTATCTCGTCCGCCGCCGTGCAACTGCTCGGTTCGGTCGGGTTGGCGGTGCTGCTGCTGATCGCCGGGCACGAGGCCATGGCCGGGCGCCTGACCGCCGGCGACTTCGTCGCGCTGATGACCTCGATGATGGCCATCCTGCCTTCGCTCAAGCAGCTCACCAACGTGCAGAACATGTTGCAGCGGGGCGTCGCCTCGGCGCAGCGCCTGTTCGGCGTGCTCGATGCCGAGGACGAGCCGGACCACGGCACGCGGACGTTGACGCGCGCACGGGGGCTGATCGAATTCCGCCACGTCCGGGCGCGCTATCCGGGGCAGGACAAGCCGGCGCTGGACGATGTCAGCTTCATCGCCCGTCCCGGCACGGTGACGGCGATCGTCGGCCGTTCCGGCAGCGGCAAGTCCTCGCTGATCAAGCTGATCCCGCGTTTCTATGCGCCCGAGAACGGCCACATCCTGCTCGACGGCCATCCGCTCGACGAATACCGGTTGGCCGACCTGCGTCGCCAGATCGCGCTGGTCGGCCAGCAGGTGATGCTGTTCGACGGCAGCGTGGCCGACAACATCGCCTACGGCGAGATGGCCGGCGCCTCGGCCGAAGGGCTGCGCTCGGCGGTGACCGGGGCCAATGCGGCCGAGTTCGTCGACGAATTGCCCGGCGGCATGCAGGCGCAGATCGGCAGCAAGGGCGGGCGCCTGTCCGGCGGCCAACGCCAGCGTCTGGCCATCGCCCGGGCGATGCTCAAGGACGCGCCGATCCTGATCCTCGACGAAGCCACCGCCGCGTTGGACAACGAGTCCGAACGATTGGTGCAGGACGCGCTGGAGCGGCTGATGCCCGACCGCACCACGC
>DMID01000205.1:2362-2682 GCA_003449195.1 Lysobacteraceae bacterium
CCGAGCTGCTCGCCGCCGACGGCCTGTATGCGCACCTGTACCGGATGCAATTTCGCGAAGGGCCGGGTGCGTGAGCATGGCGAAGAACGATGCGCCGGACTGGTGGTACGACGAACGGATTGCGGTGCCCGGTGGTGCGCGCGCGCTGACCCCGGCCTACGCCGGCGTGACCGCATTGCGGCGCTGGATGTACCGCCATCGCCTGTTGCGCGCACATGCTGCCGGCGTGCCGGTGGTGGTGGTCGGCAACCTCACCGCCGGCGGCAGCGGCAAGACGCCGTTGACCATCGCGCTGGTGCAGCGCCTCGTGCGGGCCGGCT
>DMID01000022.1 GCA_003449195.1 Lysobacteraceae bacterium
CCGCGCACGTGCATGGCCGCGATGGCTTCGGCGACGTGGATCTGCCGCTGGCCGCGCGCAAGGTGGAGGCCGAGCATGCCGCGCTGGCGATCCTGCGGCTTTCGCACGTGCATGCCGGCCGGCTGCTGCTGGTCGCGCTGGGGCCGCTGACCAACCTCGCGCTTGCGCTCAAGCTCGACCCGACCTTGCCGCAACGCGTGGCCCGATTGGTGGTGATGGGCGGTGCGGTCACCGCACACGGCAACATCACGCCCGCGGCCGAATTCAACATCGCTTTCGATCCGGAAGCGGCGCACATCGTGTTTTCTGCGTTCGCGCACATCGATCTGGCCGACTGGGAAGCCACGTTGGCACACGGCCTGCCGCATGCCGACGTGGAACGCTGGCTGCAGGCCGATTCCCCGCGTGCGGCGTTCTACCGCGCAATCTCGGAGAAAACCCGGCTGTGGTCGGCGGACCGCCGCGGCGATCACTGGCATTCGGCCGATGCGCTGGCCATGGCCTATGCGCTGGAGCCTGACGGCGCCCGCGAAACCGTCGCCCGTCCGCTGGCTGTGGAGCTTGCAGGCCGCCTCACCCGCGGCGTCACCGTGATCGACTGGAACCGTCAGGGCGGTGCGGCCGACAACGTGGCAATCCTGCGGCATTACGATCAGGCCCGTTTCCATGCCCTCGTGGCGGCGGCCTTGTCTGCCGTGTGATCAGGCTTGCGCAGGGATCATGCATGGGGCTAGAATGCCGCTCTTGTCCTGCAGCAACCATACGGTGCGAGCCATGAAGGCTGACATCCATCCCGAATACCACGACGTCGTTTTCCACGACGTGACCTCCGACTTCAAGTTCCTGACCCGCTCGACTATGGGCAGCAAGGAAACCATCAAGTGGGAAGACGGCAACGACTACCCGCTGCTGAAGGTTGAAATCTCCTCGGCTTCGCACCCGTTCTACACGGGCAAGCACAAGGTCATCGACACCAGCGGCCGCATCGACAAGTTCCAGAAGCGCTACGCGCGCTGATCGTCTGCCGGTAGACGTCTGTCCGGAACGGCCGCGCTTGCGCGGTCGTTTTCGCGTGCGCGGGTTTTCGGTGGCGTCACCGGACGAGTCGGGCCACGATTTGCTGCATTGCGCCATACGACGTTCCGACCGCAGACGCTCCCGTATGGCTATGCGATAATGGCTTGATCTGCGGGGAGCCCCGCGGACGTCCTTCACGCGCCATCCGAGGCATTCCCGGGTGGCGTCTTCCCACTGAGGAGCGCACTGTGTCCGATCTTGACCAGGTCACGCTGAATGCCGGTGACAAGAGCGTCACCCTGCCGGTGCTGAAACCGACACTCGGCAACGACTGCATCGATATTTCCAAGCTCACCAAGGAAACCGGTCTTTTCACCTACGACTCCGGTTTCACTGCCACTGCCAGCTGCAAATCCGCCGTCACCTTCATCGATGGCGACAAGGGCGTGCTGCTGTACCGCGGGTATCCGATCGAGCAGCTCGCCGAGAAGTCGAGCTTCGTGGCGGTGGCCTATCTGCTGTTCAACGGCGAAAAACCCACGGCCGAGCAGCTCAAGGCTTTCGAGGCCGAGCTGGCCAAGGAAGCCGGCGTCGATGCCTCGATCAACACCCTGATCGGCAGCTTCGCCAAGGATGCCCACCCGATGGCCATCCTTGCCGCCGCGCTGGCGCAGCTGTCCGCCAAGTATCACGCCTCGCTGGACCTCACCGACGAGGCCCAGCGCAAGCAGGCCGCGCTGCGTCTGGTCGCCAAGGTGCCGACGCTGGCCGCGCTGATCTACCGTCACGGCAAGGGCCTGCCGGCCAACACGCCGGATACCTCGCTCGATTACGTCAGCCGTTTCCTGAAGCAGACCTTCGAGTCGGCCGACGGCAAGTACGAGCTGAATGCCGACATCGTGCAGGCGCTGGACGTGCTGCTGATCCTGCATGCCGACCACGAGCAGAACGCGTCCACCTCCACGGTGCGCGGCGTCGGCTCGACCGGTGCCAACCCGTATGCCTCGGTCGTCGCGGGTGTCACCGCGCTGTGGGGCCCGGCTCACGGCGGCGCCAACGAGGCGGTGCTGAAGATGCTGGAAGAGATCGGCTCGGCCGACAAGGTCGAGGAAGCCGTGGCCAAGGCCAAGGACAAGAACTCGCACTTCCGCCTGATGGGCTTCGGCCACCGCGTCTACAAGAACTTCGACCCGCGCGCCAAGGTCATCGGCGAGATGACCAAGAAGGTGCTGGGCCAGCTCGGCGTCACCGATCCGCTGCTCGACGTGGCGGTGAAGCTGGAACAGGCTGCATTGCAGGACGAGTACTTCGTTGCCCGCAAGCTGTACCCGAACGTGGATTTCTACAGCGGCATCATCTACAAGGCGCTGGGCATCCCGACCGAAATGTTCACGGTGATGTTCGCCCTTGGCCGTACGCCGGGTTGGGTGTCGCACTGGCTGGAGCAGCAGGTCGATCCGGAAATGAAGATCGTGCGTCCGCGCCAGATCTACACCGGCTACGCCGTGCGCGACTACTGATCGGCAATGCGCGGGCTTTGGCCTGCCGTGCATCGCGTCGATCGACGAAAAAACGCCCCGCCTTGCGCGGGGCGTTTCTTTTGGCGGGCATTTCAATCCCGCGCGGACATTGCCCGGATTCCGGCAAGGCTGGCGCGCGCCATCGCGGGGCTGCCCGGATGAGGGCGGGGGGGCTTGCCGCAGCATCGCCTCGGGCAACACCAGCAGTTCGAAGTCGATGCCTTCAACCGTCACGCGCCAGACCGGCACGTCGTGCGCGATGCCGTGATGGTCGAACACGCGTCTGAAGCCGGGTTTGGCCGCGGATGCGGTGATCGGCCAGATGGCGTTGGATCGCCTCGCCATCGTCGGCATGCAGATGCAACTCCACGATGGGAGGATTGGTCAGGAGGCCGTCGACGACATTGCCAACGGCTCGGGGCGAGAAGGGCGCAAAGAACTGCATGGCTTCCATCGCTGCCGCTCGCATGGCGTGAAGCATGTCTTCGCCTGCGGAGCCAGTGGGTTGGAACAGGCGGTGGCGTTCCCGCAGTGCCTGCACGATGTCCGACGAATCGGGCCATTCGGACGGATCGGCTTGGGCGTCAAGCCGGGCAACGGCCTTGCGCAGCGCGAGCAGCGGATCGCGGAAGCCTGATTCATCCATCAGGCGGGCGGCCTCCAGCGACAGCAGGCGGCGAAGATGCTGTCGGCCTTTCATGATGCGCGACGCGCCCTCACTCGCTTGGCGGATGAGGGCGAGAGCAATCGAACCGGCACCCGGTGTCAGAAGATGTCGAAGGCCGCATCGTCGGACGTGTTGGTCTGCGGGCTGTCGTAGGCATCGTCGTGGATGCGGTCCAGATCCTCGGTCTTGACCCATTCGGTCGCGCCGTTGAGGGTTGCCTGCACCATGCCCTCGGGCGGGGTGTTCTCGCGGATCGGTTTGTCCTTCAGGGCCACACGCATGTAGTCGACCCAGATCGGCAGCGCGGCCTTGCCGCCGTATTCGCGGTAGCCGAGCGAGCTGAAGTCGTCGCGCCCGACCCACACCGTCGTCGCATAGGGGCCGCCGAAACCGGAGAACCACGCATCGCGATGGTTGTTGGTGGAGCCGGTCTTGCCGCCGATGTCTTCGCGTCCCAGCACCTTGGCTGCGGTGCCGGTACCGCGCAGGACGACGTCGCGCATCATCGACACGAGTTGGTACATCGTGCGCGGGTCGGCCACGAGGGGGGCTCGACGTACGGGCTGGGCCGCCGCCGTTGCCGGCATCGCATTCGGTTCCGGCTCCGCTGCCTGCCTGGCTTGCGCGGTGGCCGGCGGTGCGGAGGTCGCGCCGAAATTGAAGCCATCGACCACGTCGCTGGCCGATGCGGGGGCGTCCGTGCTGCCGCTGGTGCCGCAGCCGCGGCACGCGATGGCCGGAGTCTCCTTGAACAGCACCTTGCCGTCGCGATCCTTGACGGTATCGATGAACCACGGCGTGACCAGCGAACCACCGTTGGCGAACACCGCATAGCCGCGCGCGATGGACAGCGGCGTCAACGATGCGGCACCCAGCGACATCGAAAGATTCGGCGGCAGGTCGGCCTCGACGAAACCGAAGTGGCTGCTGATGTATTTGCGCGCGTAATCCACGCCGATGCTGTCGAGCAGCCGGACCGAAACCAGATTGCGCGACTGCACCAGCGCTTCGCGCAGGCGCATCGGGCCGCGGAATTCGCCGTCGTCGTTCTGCGGCTGCCAGGTATGGCCGACGCGGTCGCGGAACATCACCGGTGCATCCAGCACGATGGAGGCGGGATTGAAGCCCTTGTCGAATGAAGCGGCGTAAACGAAAGGCTTGAAGCTCGAGCCCGGCTGCCGCCGCGCCTGGGTGGCGCGGTTGAATTTGTTGCCGGCGTAGTTGTATCCGCCGACCAGCGCGCGCAAGGCGCCGGTATCGGCATCGATGGAGACCAGCGCGGCTTGCGCGCGAGGTACCTGGTCGATGACGAAGTGGCCGGCTTCGATGGACTTGACCCGGATGACGTCGCCGCGCGCGAGAAGTGCGGCCGGCGATTTGCTCAGCCAGTCCGCATCGCGCGGTTTGAGCGTGATTTCGGCCCCGTTGGCGAGCACGGCGCGCGCGCTGCCATCGGATGCCGTGCCGGCTACGATGGCCGGCAGCAGCGCGCCCTGCGCGGGAATTCCGGTCAGATGGCGGGCCAATTCGGTGGTCCCCGCATCACCGGGGATTTCCACGTGCCGTTCCACGCCATGCCAGCCGTGGCGATGGTCGTAGACCGACAGACCGTCGATGATCGCGCGGTCGGCGGCGGCCTGGGCATCGGCATCGATCGTGGTGTACACGTGGTAGCCGCGGTTGAACACGTCCTCGCCGTAACGGGCCAGCATCTCCTGGCGCACCATTTCCGCCACGTACGGGGCATAGAACTCGACCGGCGGCTCGTGCGGCGCCGCATGCGGCGGTTCGGCCCGCGCCTGCTGCGCCTGTTCCGGCGTGATGTAGCCGTCCTCGAGCATCCGGTCGACCACGTACATGCTGCGCTGGCGGTTGCGCTCGGGGTTGCTGATCGGGTTGCCGCTGGATGGAAACTTGAGCGAGCTGACCAGCGTCGCCGTTTCCAGCAGGCTCAATTCCTTCACCGGCTTGCCGTAGTAGTACTCGGCGGCAGCGGCGATGCCATAGGCGCGGTTGCCGAAGAAGCTCTTGTTGAGATACAGCTCGAGGATCTGGTCCTTGGTCAGCATCTTCTCGATGCGCATGGCCAGCAGCATTTCGCGCGCCTTGCGCACGTAGCTGTAGTCGTTGCTGAGGAAAAACTGGCGCGCCACCTGCTGGGTGATCGTGCTGCCGCCGGCGACGCGGCCTTCGCGCTTTGTCAGCACCTGCCACACGGCGCGGGAAATGCCCTTCGGGTCGATGCCGCCGTGCTTGTAGAAGTCCGAATCCTCGGCGGCGACGAAGGCGCGCTTCACCTGCTCGGGGAGGTCGGCGATGTCGATCGGATAGCGTCGGGTCTCGCCGAACACCGCCATCAGCTTGCCGTCGGCAGCGTGGACGTACAGCGGTTCCTGCATTTCGACCTGGCGCAGCGACGCGATGTCGGGCAGGCCGGAGGACAGCGAACGGTAGACGCCGAAGGCGGCGGCCAGACCCAGCAGGCCCAGGCTGAGGATCGCGATCAGCATCCAGCGGATGAAACGACGGAAACGGAGGGCCAAGACGATTACCGGTTTGCGGATTTCTCGGGCGGGCAGTATAGATGAGCCCCCGCGAGGGAAGCGGCGGGGCATGCGACAGGCAGGGGAGGTCTGTCCGCGACCGGCAGGGGGTATTGCCAAATGGAAAAGCTTCGTTATCTAATGCATCGGCACACGTATTTCGCGTAAGTGCCTGTCGGTAGGGGAGAAACCGTGGGGCTCATCCCGAAAAGCCAGTCGCCGCTGGTCGGCGTCGACATCAGCTCGACTGCGGTCAAGCTGCTGCAGCTGTCGCGCAGTGGCGACCGTTATCGCGTCGAACACTATGCCGTCGAACCGCTGCCGCCGAATGCGGTGGTGGAAAAGAACATCGTCGAAGTCGAGGCCGTGGGCGAAGCGATCCGCCGCGCCGTGGCGCGCTCGGGCACCAAGGCCAAGCATGCCGCTGCCGCCGTGGCTGGCTCGGCGGTGATCACCAAGACGATCCCGATGCCTGCCGATCTCGACGAGGCCGACCTAGAAGCGCAGGTCGAGCTGGAAGCCGGCAATTACATCCCGTACCCGATCGAGGAAGTGAACCTCGATTTCGAGGTGCTCGGGCCCATGCCCGGCAACCCCGACATGGTGCAGGTACTGCTTGCCGCCTCGCGGGCCGAGAACGTCGAGTTGCGGCAGTCCGCGCTCGAACTGGGCGGGCTGACGGCCAAGGTGATGGACGTGGAGGCCTTCGCGGTCGAGAACGCCTTCGAACTGGTTGCCAAGGACCTGGCCATTCCCGCTGACAGCCTGGTGGCGCTGGTGGACATCGGTGCCACGATGACCACGCTGATCGTGCTGCGCAACGGGCGCAGCCTGTACAGCCGCGAGCAGGTGTTCGGCGGCAAGCAGCTGACCGACGAAATCATGCGTCGCTTTGGCCTGAGCTACGAGGAAGCCGGCATGGCCAAACGCCAGGGCGGGCTTCCGGACACATATGAAATCGAGGTGCTCGAGCCATTCAAGGAGGCGGTCGTGCAGCAGATCAGCCGCCTGCTGCAGTTTTTCTATGCGGGCAGCGAGTTCAATCGCGTTGATCGCATCGTGCTGGCAGGCGGTACCGCCGCGCTGGCAGGCTTGCCGGAAATGATCGAAGAGCAGATCGGCGTGCCCAGCGTGGTCGCCAATCCGCTGGCACAGATGACGCTGGGTCCGCGCGTGCAGGCCCAGGTGCTTGCGCAGGATGCTCCCGCTCTGATGATCGCCACCGGACTGGCCCTCAGGAGTTTTGACTGATGGCCAGAATCAATCTACTTCCGTGGCGTGCCGAGCGCCGCAAGCAGCGCCAGCGCGAGTTCGGCGTGATGCTGGGCATGGCGGCGCTGGCAGGTGTCCTGCTTTCGGCCTTCATCTGGCTGTATTACAACGCGCAGATCGACGGCCAGAACGAGCGCAACGCCTATCTGCAGGGCGAGATCACCAAGGTCGAGGCGCAGATCGGCGAGATCGACAAGCTCGACAAGCAGAAGGGGCGCTTGCTCGCACGCAAGAAGGTCATCGAGGAATTGCAGGCCAACCGCTCGCAGATGGTGCACCTGTTCGACTCGCTGGTCCGCACCATTCCCGACGGCGTGTCGCTGACCTCGCTCAAGCAGGAGGGCGATCTGCTCACGCTCGAGGGTCGCGCGCAGTCCAATGCCCGCGTCAGCACCTACATGCGCAACCTCGAAAGTGCCGGTTGGATGAAGGATCCGGACTTGTCGATCATCGAGGCCAAGCGCGATGACAAGGCGCCGGCGTCCACGGGCGACAAGGCATTGCCGTACCAGTTCACCTTGCAGGTCCGGCTCGCCAATCCCAACGCCACCGATGACGCCGATGCGGCGGCGGCCAAACCGGGTGCGCAAGCACCGGCGGCGCAGGCCAATGCCAATGGAGGCGCCAAGTCATGAGCCAGAAACCGTTCAAGTGGAACGAGCTGGATTTCAACAACATCGGTGGCTGGCCGCGCAAGCCGAAGATCGCGTTCTGCGTTGCGGTGGGCTTGTTCATCGTGGTGATGGCATGGCTGCTGGTGATCCGCGGACAACGCGAAGAGCTGGCCGGGCTGGAAAGCAAGGAAGCCACGCTGCGCAGCGATTTCGAGACCAAGCAGGGCCGCGCCGCCAATCTGCAACCGCTCAAGCAGCAGCTGGCCCAGATGGAGCAGGTCCTGCAGCAGATGCTGCGCCAGCTGCCCAGCCGTACCGAAATGCCGGATCTGATCATCGACATCTCCCAGACCGCGCTGTCCAGCGGACTCACCAACGAGCTGTTCCAGCCGGGGCCGGAAACGCCGAAGGAGTTCTACGCCGAGAAGCCGATCGCGTTGCGCATGGTGGGCAGCTATCACCAGTTCGGTGCCTTCGTCAGCGGCGTGGCCTCGTTGCCGCGCGTGGTCATCCTGACCATGCACGACATCAGTCTGAAGCCCAAGGATGGCAAGGCGGCGGCCAAGGGTCAGCTGGAACTGTCCGGCACGGTCAAGACCTATCGCTATCTTGACGATGAAGAAGCGGCCGAGCAGGAAAAGAAGGCGGCCGAGGCAGCCAAGCAGGGGGGCGGCAAATGAGCATGGCAACGCGTTTGCCCGTTTCGCTGGCGCGCATGGGGATGGTGGTCGTGGCGGGCCTGCTGCTCGCAGGTTGCGGCCGCAGCATCACCAGTACTCCCGGTGATGCGCCCAATCTGGAAAAGTGGGTCGCCGATGTGCGCGCCCGTCCGGCGCCTCCGCTCGAGCCGCTGCCCGTGATGCAGCAGTTCGAGACATTCGAATATTCGGCGCAGACCATGCGCGACCCGTTCAGCGACGCGTGGAAGGCACCCGACGGCGGCAGCGGCCTGCGCCCGGACCCGAACCGCCGCAAGGAGCCACTGGAGCTGTTTCCACTCGACAGCCTGAACATGGTGGGCTCGATCGGCAAGGGGCCTGCCTTGCAGGCATTGGTGATGGCGCCGGACAAGGTGACCTACCGGATCCATCCCGGCATGTACCTGGGGCAGAGCGATGGCCGGGTCACTCGCGTGAGCGAGGACCGCATCGATCTGGTTGAACTTGTTTCCGATGGTGCGGGTGGCTGGCTGGAACGTCCAGCTTCCATCGCGCTCGATGACCAATGAACAACGGGGATTGCATGATGACTGTCTACACCGCCCAGAGCCTGCGCGTGGTCAAGCGCAAGAAAGCGATCAGGGCCTGCGTGCTGGCCGTGGCGATCTCCACTGCCGGTTTCGGCGTGCTGCCGGCCATGGCGGCAACCTCGGTCGATGCGGTCGATCCTGCCAAGCAGGTGGTCGGCAAGCTGGCCGTCAGCAAGATCGATTTCAAGCGTGGCGAAAACGGGGCCGGGCGCCTGATCCTGGGTTTCGCCGGTGACGGCGCGGCTCCGGACTTGCGCAACCAGGGTTCCAGCGTCGTCGTCGACATCGGCAACGCTTCGCTGCCGGCCAGTCTGCAGAAGCCGATCAACGTGGTGGACTTTGCCACGCCGGTGCAGCGCATCGATGCCAAGCCCTATGGCGGCGGCTCGCAGGTGGTGTTGAACATCAAGGGTGGTTACGAATCGCTGGCCTACCAGACCGGCAACGAGTACGTGGTCGAGATCGCGCCCAAGTCTGCTCCGGCGGCAGGCGTGGTCACGTCGGCCACGCTGGCATCGGCCGCGAAGACGGTGGATGCGAAGAAGTACAGCGGCCGCCCGGTGACGTTCAACTTCCAGGACGTGCCGGTGCGCACGGTGCTGCAGCTGATCGCCGAGGAATCCAACCTCAACATCGTCGCCTCCGACACGGTGCAGGGCAACGTGACGCTGCGCCTGGTCAACGTGCCGTGGGACCAGGCCCTGGACATCGTGCTGCGCGCCAAGGGCCTGGACAAGCGCCGCGACGGCAACGTGGTCTGGGTGGCGCCGCAGCCGGAACTGGCCAAGTTCGAGCAGGACAAGGAAGACGCGCGCATCGCGATCGAGAACCGCGAAGACCTGACCACCGACTACATCCAGATCAACTACCACAACGCCGCGGCGATCTTCAAGGCCCTGACCGAGGCCAAGGGCATCGGCAACAACAACGGCAGCAACAACGGCGGCAGCGGCGGCAATGGCAACAACCAGAACGACAACGGCTTCCTGTCGCCGCGCGGCCGCATCGTCGCCGACGAGCGCACCAACACGCTGATGATCAGCGACATCCCGAAGAAGGTCGCGCAGATGCGCGAGCTGATCTCGGTGATCGACCGGCCGGTCGACCAGGTGCTGATCGAGGGCCGCATCGTCATCGCCACCGATTCGTTCGCGCGCGAGCTCGGCGCCAAGTTCGGCATCACCGGCAGCAAGGACAATACGTATTTCAGCGGCGATCTCGGTACCAACTCGACCAATCGGACGGCCGATTACACCGCGGCGCAAGCAAACGCGAACGCTTTGCGCGATTGGCAAATCGCCGCTGCTGCCGCAACTGCGGCGGGGACGCCAGTGCCGCCGCAACCAGTGCCCACGGCATCCAGCATCACTCGCGGCCTGAATTACAACGTGCCGATGACGTTGAGCAATCCGGGCAGCTTGGCGCTGTCTATCCTCAACGCGGGGCGCCTGCTCGACATCGAGTTGCAGGCGATGCAGACCGAGTCGCGCGGCGAAGTGATTTCCAACCCGCGCATCGTTACCTCCAACCAGCGCGAGGCCTATATCCGCCAGGGCCGCGAGGTAGGCTACGTCACCATGTCCGGCGGCGTCGGCGCCGCAGCCCTGCCGCAGGTGCAGTTCAAGGACGTGCTGCTGGAACTGAAGGTTACCCCGACCATCACCGACGACAATCGCGTGTTCATGGCGGTCAACGTCACCAAGAACGAGGTGATCGACTACATCAGCACCGGCATCGGCGACGTGCCCGAGATCGCCAAGCGCGAGCTCAACACCGCGGTGCTGGTGGACGATGGCCAGACCGTGGTGATCGGCGGCGTCTACGAGTTCACCGACCGCACCAGCCTGTCCAAGGTGCCTTTCCTCGGCGACATCCCGATCCTCGGCAACCTGTTCAAGACCAAGGGCCGGACCAAGGACAAGGCCGAGCTGCTGGTGTTCCTGACGCCCAAGGTCATGCACGTCGCCAAGCGCTGAATCGCGCCGATGGACACATGACGGACGGCGGGATCCTTCGGGATTCCGCCGTTTGCCTTTGCGGCACCGGGGAAAAGGGGGCGGGCATGACTGAATGCACGCGAACATCTCCCCGGCGGATGGGAACCTGTTCCTCCGGATTCGGTCAGAATCCCCAGCCACTGGCGCACAGTTTCCGGAATGAGCACCGCAATGAACGATTCCGTCCCTGACATCGATCCGACTCCAGATTTGCCGTTGTCCGGGGCCGACGAAAGTACGCTGCACGGGCGTTTCATGGCCCTGCGCGGTGCCTTGGCTAAGCGCATCGTCGGGCAGTCCGAGCTGGTTGACCGGTTGCTGATCGCGTTGCTGGCCGACGGCCATCTGCTGGTCGAGGGCGCGCCGGGACTGGCCAAGACCACGGCAATCCGTGCGCTGGCGGCGCATGTCGAAGCCGATTTTGCCCGCGTCCAGTTCACGCCGGACTTGTTGCCGGCCGACCTGACCGGCACCGAAGTCTGGCGTCCGCAGGAAGGGCGTTTCGAGTTTCTGCCGGGCCCGATCTTCCATCCCTTGCTGCTGGCCGACGAGATCAACCGCGCGCCGGCCAAGGTGCAGTCGGCCCTGCTTGAAGCGATGGGCGAGCGCCAGGTCACGGTGGGGCGGCATACCTATGCCTTGCCGGCGCTGTTCCTGGTGATGGCCACGCAGAACCCGATCGAGCAGGAAGGCACGTTCCCGTTGCCGGAAGCCCAGCTCGATCGCTTCCTGATGCACGTGCGCATCGGTTATCCGCAGGTGGATGCCGAGACGGAGATCCTGCGTCTGGCGCGCGATGCCGCACGCGAGGCACAGCATCCCCCGCAGCCGCCTGCGCGGAAGATGCCGCTTGAAGACATTTTCGCCGCGCGCAAGGAGGTGCTTGGCCTGCATTTCGCGCCGGCGCTGGAACGCTATCTGATCGAGCTGGTGCTGGCCTCTCGCGATGCCTCCGGCTATGACCCGGCACTGGCGCGGCGGATCGCATGGGGCGCGAGTCCGCGTGGCTCCATCGCATTGGAGCGTTGCGCGCGCGCCCACGCATGGCTGGCCGGCCGCGATTACGTCACCCCGGACGACGTGCGCGCCATGGCGCCGGACGTGTTGCGCCACCGCGTGCTGTCCACCTACGAGGCATCGGCCGAAGGCTGGGACGGCGGGCGCCTGGTGGATGCACTGTTGGCTGCGGTGCCATTGCCCTGAGCCGGAGCATGCCGGTGCGAAATCCGTTTTCCCGATGGTGGCGACAAGCTCCCGAGGCTTCGGCGGGTGAACTGACAGGCGACGGCGTGCTGCCTGCGCTGGCCGA
>DMID01000101.1 GCA_003449195.1 Lysobacteraceae bacterium
GATCAACAGGCGACGCTTCATGCACGACCTCGGCGGATGGGAAGTCCGCCGATGTTAGCCGAACCCGCGCGCCGGGCCGGCCTGCGTCAGGCGACGCGGCAGCACCGATGCAGGCGACCCGGAACAGGCCGCCCGCATCGAAATCAGCCGGTGGTCACGCTGGCGTGGCGACGGGCCACCAGCAAGGCCAGCAGCGTGAGGATGGCCGCGGCGGTCAGGTACCAGCCCACCGCACTCAGGCCATAGGTGGAGGCCAGCCACGTGGCCAGCGGTGCGGCCGGAGCGGCCCCCAGCACGCTGGCCAGGTTGAAGGACATCGACGAGCCGGTGTAGCGCACTTCGACCGGGAACAGCTCGGCCAGCAGCGTGCCCACCGGGCCGTAGGTCCAGCCCATGATGAACAGGCCGGCCGCTAGGAACAGGAAGGTCAGGGCCGGATGCCCGGACTGGAACAGCAGCGGGAACAGCAGGCCGAACACGGCAATGATCGCCGTGGCCAGCAGCATCGCGTGACGTGCGGTGGTGCGGTCGCCGTACAGGGCGGAAATCGGGATGCCCAGCGCGAAGAACACCATGCCGGCCATCTGCAGCAGCAGGAATTCCTGACGGCTGTAGCCCAGCGCGGTGGTGCCGTAGCCGAGCGCGAACACCGTCATCAGGTAGAACAGCACGAAGGTCGCCAGCGCGCCGAACGTGCCCGCCAGCATCGGCCCGAAATACCTGCCGAGCACCGTGCCCACCGGCACCTTCACGCGCACGTTGCTTTCCAGCGCACGCTTGAATGCCGGCGTCTCGGTGATGCTCAGGCGCACCCACAGGCCGATGGCCACCAGCACCGAGCTGGCCAGGAACGGCACGCGCCAGCCCCAGGCCATGAACTGCTCCTGCGACAGCAGCGCGCCCATCAGCAGGAAGGTGCCGGCCGACAGCACGAAGCCCAGCGGCGCACCCAGCTGCGGGAACATGCCATACCACGCGCGCTTGCCGGCCGGCGCGTTCTCGGTGGCCAGCAGCACCGCGCCGCCCCACTCGCCGCCCAGACCGATGCCCTGGCCGAAGCGGCACAGGGTCAGCAACACCGGGGCCAGCAGACCGATGCTGGCGTAGGTGGGCAACAAACCGATCACCACCGTGGACACGCCCATCATCAGCAGCGCCGCCACCAGCGTGGTCTTGCGGCCGATGCGGTCGCCGAAGTGGCCGAAGAACGCCGAACCGAAGGGCCGCGCGATGAAGGCCACCGCAAACGTCGCCAGCGAGGCAAGCTGCTGGGCGGTCGGGCTGGCCGGCGGGAAGAACAGGTGCGGGAACACCAGCACCGCGGCCGTGGCGTAGATGTAGAAATCGAAGAACTCGATGGTGGTGCCCATCAGGCTCGCCAGCAGCACGCGCCAGGTGGCGTTGGTCTGCGGCGGGAGGGCGGATTGGGCGGTGGCGGTCGTCATTGTGTCTCGTGCGTCGGCGGCGGCAATGCCGCCCCAAGTGTGGTGATCGGTCTGCGTGAAGGGCCGCGATGAAACCACACCTCACCGCTTGCCGCTGCAACAGATACAACAGAAACCACCAGCATGCCGAAGCAAACGGGTGGCTGCGTCGCCTCGATGCAGATTCCGGATCCGCTCTCCACCCGCCGCATGCCCGTGGCGGGGCAAACCGCAGGTGTCGACGAACATGGCGGGCAGCGCCCCCGCCATTCGGCAGAAAAACGACGCGAACGGAGGCTCAGGCCAGACGCTGGCGCACCGCTTCGAACAGCGCGATGCCGGTGGCCACCGACACGTTCAGGCTTTCGATGTCGCCCGGCATCGGAATGCGCACCAGCTTGTCGCAATGCTCGCGGGTCAGCCGGCGCAGGCCGTCGGCCTCGCCGCCCAGCACCAGTGCGACGTTGCCGGTCAGGTCCACCGCATACAGGCTGGGGCCCATCTCGCCGGCCAGCCCGTAGATCCACACGCCGAGCTTCTGCAGATCCTTCAGGCAACGCGACAGGTTGGTGACCGCCACCACCGGAATGCGGTCGGCGGCGCCAGCCGAAGTCTTGCGCACGGTGGCATTCACCGTGGCCGACTTGTCCTTGGGAATCACCACTGCGGTGACGCCCGCCGCGGCCGCGCTGCGCAGACAGGCGCCGAGGTTGTGCGGGTCCTGCACGCCATCCAGCACCAGCAGCAAGGCCTTGCCGGCGGCCTGTTCGACCAGCGCGGCCAGCTCGTGCTCGTCCCAGGTCCTGGCCGCGGCATAACGTGCCGCCACGCCCTGATGGCGCAACTGCCCGGCCACACCATCCAGCGCCTGGGCGTTGACCTTGCGCACCTCGATGTCCTTGCGCAACGCCTGCGCCTCGATCTCGGCCAGGCGCGGGTTCTTGCTGCCGGCCTCGACCAGCACTTCGCGCACGTGTTCGGCGTCGTTGTCGATGGCGGAGGCGACGGCGTTGACGCCCACCACCCACTGGTTCTGCTTGTTGCTCATGATCTGCCGGCCGGATGCGGGGCGGACATGGTAGGGCTTCCCGGCGCGGAAGGCACCGTCAGGCCGGCGGCCAACCTGCGGTGTCGTGGTCCGGATGCTGGCCGGACACGATGCCGGCAAGGAATCCGGCCGCCGCCACGTCATCCTCCGTGCGGCGCGCCGGCAGGGCATGCAAACCGTCGACGAAAGGCAACTTGCCTTCGATGCCGTACTGGATCGAAGGCGGCAGGCGCCCGGGTTGGTCGAACGCGCCAGCCGCAATCGCCAGCCCGTCCGGGGCTTCGTAGCTCAGCGGCGTGCCGCACTCGGCGCAGAAACCGCGCGTCACCAGGTTCGACGAGGCAAACCGCTTTGGCTCGCCGCGCGTCCACGCGAATGCGGCACCGCGCACCGACACCAACGGCGCGAAATACGCGCCGAAGGCCTTCTGGCACATCCGGCAATGGCAGATCGACGCATCGGCCAGCCTGCCGACCACGCGGAAGCGCACCGCCCCGCACTGGCACCCGCCGCTGTATTCGTCCGCCATCGCTTGCCCTCAGTACTTCTTCTTCCGTCTTTTCGCCGGCTGCCCGTGCGGCGGCGGCAACGCCGCCTCGCCGTCCTCGCGTCGCTCGACCAGGCGGAAGTCGATCTTGCGCTCCTCCATGCTCGCCTTCAGCACCAGGATGCGCACCTTGTCGCCAAGCCGGAATTCGCTGCCGCGACGCTCGCCGGTCAGCGTCTTGCGGATCGGGTCGAAGTGGTAATAGTCGTGCGGCAGCTGGGTCACGTGCACCAGACCGTTGACCTTGGACTCGTCCAGCTCGACGAACAAGCCGAAACCGGTAACGCCGCTGATGACGCCGTCGAACTCGCCGCCGACGTGTTTTTCCATCCATGCGGCCCGGTAGCGCTCGTCCACCTCGCGCTCGGCCTCGTCGGCGCGGCGCGCGCGTTCGGAGCACTGCAAGGACAGTGCCGCCATCTCGCGCGGCGCATACAGGTATTTGTCGGCACGGCCACCGGTCAACGCGTATTTCAGCGCACGATGCACCAGCAGGTCCGGGTAGCGGCGGATCGGCGAGGTGAAATGCGCATACGCATCCAGCGCCAGGCCGAAGTGGCCACTGTTTTCAGGCGAATACACCGCCAGGCTCTGGCTGCGCAGCAGCACCGATTCGATCAGCGCCGAATCCGGCCGCTCGCGCACTTTCTTCAGCAGCTTGGTGAAGTCGCCCGGCTGCACCTTGGGCCACGGCGGCATCGACAGCTTGAACTCCTTGAGGAATTCCAGAAGATCGGCGTACTTGCTCTCCGGCGGCCGCTCGTGCACGCGGAACGGCGCCGGGATAGCGGTCTTCAGCAGCCAGCGCGCGGCTTCCACGTTCGCCGCGATCATGCATTCCTCGATCAGCTTGTGCGCGTCGTTGCGCACCAGCATGCCGGCCTGGGTGACCTCGCCGCGGTTGTCCAGCACGAAGCGCACTTCCGAACTTTCGAACTCGATCGCCCCGCGCTGCTCGCGTGCCTTGGCCAGCAACTTGTACAGCTGATGCAGGTGGCCGATGCGCGGCAACAGCGCCGGCCCGATGGCCGCCTGCGCCTCGGCATCGTCCTCGCCCACCGCCTTCCACACCTGCGTGTAGGTCAGGCGCGCGTGCGAGTTCATCACTGCTTCGTAGAAGCGCGAGCCGCTTACCTCGCCGTCGCGCCCCACCTGCATGTCGCAGACGAAGCACATCCGGTCGACCTTCGGGTTCAGCGAGCAGATGCCATTGGACAGCGTCTCCGGCAGCATCGGCACGACGAATCCGGGGAAATACACCGAGGTGGCGCGCCGCTGCGCCTCTTCGTCCAGCGGGGCATTCGGGCGCACGTAATGCGAGACGTCGGCGATGGCGACCACCAGCCGGAAACCGTCGGCGTTGGGCTCGCAATACACCGCGTCGTCGAAGTCCTTGGCATCCTCGCCATCGATGGTGACCAGCGGCAAGGCGCGCAAGTCCACGCGCCCGCCGATCATCGCCGGCTCCACCGTCAGCGGCACCGCCGAGGCCTCGTCCAGCACCTCCTGCGGGAATTCGTAGGGCAGCTCGTGGCCGTGGATCGCGGTTTCCACCACCAGCGATGGCGTCAGCTTGTCGCCGAGCACGGCGATGATGCGGCCGATCGGCGGGCGCCGCGCGTCCGGCGGCTGCGTGATCTCGCAGACCACCAGCTGGCCGTCGCGCGCATCGCCGGTGGCATCCTGCGGGATCTGCACGTTGCGCTGGATGCGGCGGTCGTCCGGCACCACGAAAGCGATGCCGGCCTCGGAGCCGAAACGGCCGATCAAACGGTGCAGGCCACGCTCGAGCACGCGCGAGATGCTGCCTTCGCGACGCCCGCGGCGGTCGATGCCGGTGACGTTGGCCAGCACGCGGTCGCCATGCATCACCTTGCGCATTTCGTACGGCGGCAGGAACAGGTCGTCGCCACCGTTGTCCGGGCGCAGGAAACCGAAACCCTCGGGGTTGGCGATCACCACGCCCGGCACCAGGTTCACTTGCTCGACCGGCGCATACCCCCCGCGGCGGTTCTGCACCACCTGGCCATCGCGCAGCATCGCGTGCAGGCGCCGCGACAGGGCTTCGAAGCGGTCAGGCTCGGTCAGCCGCAACTGCCGGGCCAGATCTTCGGCGTTCTGCGGGCCGTCGGCCTCGGCCAGCAGGCCGAGGATGGCCTCGCGGCTGGCAATCGGCTCGGCATAGCGCTCCGACTCCCGAGCCGCGAAGGGATCGACGAATCCCGGCCCATGCGCGCCTTTCGCGCGCGCGGCTGCCGGCTTGCGTGCTGGCAGCGGAGCCGGCGACGACGGCATCCACGGTGGCAACGCCGCCTTGCGCTTGCCCTTGCCCTTGGCCGGAGCCGCAGATGCATGTTCCGCGGGCTTGCCGGACGATGCGGTCTTCTTGGAGACACGCTTGCCGCCGCCGGACGTGCCGGCAGCGCCTCGGGGTGCCTTGCCGGCACCGGTCGGAGTGTTTTTCTTCATTGCGGCCATGGTAGCGTCCCGCCGGCCGCCGTGCCGCGAAGCCTTCCGGCGCATTGCCGCGCGATACACGTTGACAGCGCCCTGCCGGATACGCAAAATATGCCGCTCACGTCGCCCAGGTGGCGGAATTGGTAGACGCACTAGTTTCAGGTACTAGCGGGTAAAACCGTGGAGGTTCGAGTCCTCTCCTGGGCACCAAGACGTGAAGAAAAACCCGCGGAAGCGGGTTTTTTCGTTTCTGCATCTGCGCGATGCGCGCCGTGCGTCGATCCGGACGACGACGCGCGGGCAGCGTTGACAGCTCGGCCGACAACCCGCAGAATTCGCCCCCCGAGCCGCCCAGGTGGCGGAATTGGTAGACGCACTAGTTTCAGGTACTAGCGGGTAAAACCGTGGAGGTTCGAGTCCTCTCCTGGGCACCAACGGCTCGCAGCAAAAACCCTCGCCTCGGCGGGGGTTTTTCGTTTCCGGCGACGGCGGGCCGCACATCCGGCCCGGTTAGAATCGGCTGATGCCTTGCACGAGATCCACCCCGCGATGACCGACACCTTGCCCTCCTCCTTCGACGGATTCGAGCGCATTCCGCTGCGCGAATACGCCGAGCGCGCCTACCTCGACTACTCGATGTACGTGGTGCTCGACCGCGCGCTGCCCTTCATCGGCGACGGCCTCAAGCCGGTGCAGCGGCGCATCGTCTACGCGATGAGCGAGCTGGGACTGGCCGCCACGGCCAAGCCGAAGAAATCCGCGCGCACCGTGGGCGATGTGATCGGCAAATACCACCCGCACGGCGACAGTGCCTGCTACGAAGCGCTGGTGCTGATGGCCCAGCCGTTCTCGTACCGCTATCCGCTGATCGACGGCCAGGGCAATTTCGGTTCGCCGGACGACCCCAAGTCGTTCGCGGCGATGCGCTACACAGAGTCCAAGCTGACCCCGATCGCCGAAGTGCTGCTGGGCGAACTCGGCCAAGGCACGGTGGACTGGTCGCCCAACTTCGACGGCACGCTGGAGGAACCCAGCTGGCTGCCGGCACGCCTGCCGCACCTGCTGCTCAACGGCACCACCGGCATTGCGGTCGGCATGGCCACCGACGTGCCGCCGCACAACCTGGGCGAAATCGTCAGCGCGCTGGTGCGCCTGCTCGACGACCCCGATGCCAGCGTCGCCGACCTGTGCGAGCACGTCCGCGGCCCGGACTACCCGACCGCCGCCGAGATCATCACGCCCGCCGCAGACCTGCGCGCGATGTACGAAACCGGCACCGGCAGCGTGCGGGCACGTGCCACCTGGGAGAAGGAAGCCAGCAACTTCGTCGTCACCGCCCTGCCCTATCAAGTGTCGCCGTCGAAGGTGATCGAGCAGATCGCCGCGCAGATGCGCGCCAAGAAGCTGCCGTGGCTGGAGGACATCCGCGACGAATCCGATCACGAGAATCCGGTGCGCGTGGTGTTGATCCCGCGCTCCAACCGCGTGGATGCCGAACAGCTGATGGGCCACCTGTTTGCCACCACCGACCTGGAAAAGAGCTACCGGGTCAACCTCAACATCATCGGCCTGGACGGCAAGCCGCAGGTCAAGAACCTGCGCCAGTTGCTCGGCGAATGGCTGGCTTTCCGCACCGACACCGTCACCCGGCGCCTGCGCCACCGGCTGCAGAAGGTCGAGCGTCGCCTGCACCTGCTGGACGGCTTGCTGACGGCCTTCCTCAACCTCGACGAAGTGATCCGCATCATCCGCACCGAGGACGAACCCAAGCCGGTGCTGATGGCGCGTTTCGGGTTGTCCGACGAGCAGGCCGAGTACATCCTCGAAACCAGATTGCGGCAACTGGCGCGGCTGGAGGAAATGAAGATCCGCGGCGAGCAGGACGCACTGGCCAAGGAGCGCGAACAGATCGCCGCCACGCTCGACAGCAAGGCCAAGCTCAAGAAACTGGTCAAGGACGAACTGCTGGCCGACGCGAAGAAATTCGGCGACGCTCGACGCTCGCCGCTGGTCTCGCGCGAAGCCGCGCATGCCATCGACGAAACCGAGCTTGTGCCCAGCGAGCCGGTCACCGTGGTGCTGTCCGAAAAAGGCTGGGCGCGCGCGGCCAAGGGCCACGACATCGACCCGGCCGGGCTGTCCTACCGCGAGGGCGACGGCCTGCTGGCCGCCGCGCGCGCGCGCAGCACCTGGCAGGTGGCCTTCATCGACAGCGAAGGCCGCAGTTATTCGACGCCGGCGCACACGTTGCCGTCTGCCCGCGGCAACGGCGAACCGCTGACCGGACGCTTCTCGCCGGCTGCCGGAGCCTCGTTCCAGACCTTGATCAGCGGCGAGAACGAGGCGCGCTTCGTGCTCGCTTCCACGCACGGCTACGGCTTCGTCACCCGCTTCGAAAACCTCACCGGTCGCAACAAGGCCGGCAAGGCCATGCTCAATCTGTCGCCCGGCGCCGGCGTGCTGCAACCGGCAGGCGTGGGCAACCTCGATACCGACCGCATCGTCGCGGTGACCAGCTCCGGCAACCTGCTGGCCATCCCGGCCGGCGAGTTGCCGGAACTCGACAAGGGCAAGGGCAACAAGATCATCGACATCCCCAAGGCCAAGCTCGCCACCGAACACGTGGTGGCGGTGACCGCCATTGCCCCCGGCCAGACCCTGCAGGTGAAGAGCGGGCAACGCACGATGAGCCTGTCCTTCAAGGATCTGGACGACTATCTCGGCGCCCGCGCCACCCGCGGCAAGCTGCTGCCCCGCGGCTGGCAGAAGGTGGAAGGGCTCGAAGTCCAGTAGGCCGGGCGACACATCGCGGCGGCGTGATGGCCTTGAATCGAAGACCCAGTACCCGCTGAACATCCAGCGGGAAGCTCGACAGGGTGCAGGCACCCTCAACGCGAAGGTGACTGTCGGTCACGACCTGCTTATGCGCATTGCTGCCTGGAAAAAGCAGTGCGGCTTTGCCAAGGGATCGATTGCTGCCGACAGTGCCGCCCTCATGCCATTCGGAGAATGAATCCGTGCAATCGGACTTCTGGAAAGACTGCTGGCAACGTGGCGACATCGGTTTCCACCAGCCGCGCGTGTTGCCGCTGCTGCTGAAACACTGGCCCACGCTTGCGCTGCCCGCAGGCAGCCGGGTGCTGGTGCCGTTGTGCGGCAAATCGCTGGACATGCGCTGGCTGGCCGAACAAGGCCATCGCGTGCTGGGCGTGGAGCTGTCGCCGCTGGCGGTGGAGGCCTTCTTCGATGAAGCCGGCTTGCAGCCGGCACGGCACATGAGCCGGCTTGGCGAACACTGGACGGCCGGCGCCTTCGAGATCATCTGCGGCGATGCCTTCGCCCTGAAGCGCGAAGACCTGGCCGACATCGCCGGCGTCTACGACCGCGGGGCGATGGTGGCACTGCCCGCGCCCATGCGCAGGCGTTACGTCGACAGCGTGTACGCCGCATTGCCTGACGGCTGCCACGGCCTGCTGCTTACGCTGGAATACCCGCAGCACGAAATGGCCGGCCCGCCGTTCGACATCGACGAAACCGAGGTGCTCCGGGAATTGGCCGACTGGCAGCCCACGCTACTCGAACGGCGCGACCTGCTGGGCAGCGAGCCGCGCTACCGCGAGCGCGGCCTGTCGGCGATGCATACCGCCGCCTATTGCCTGCGACACGGGATCGAGCAACGCTGACCGCCGTACCCGCCAGCACTGCCCGGAACGCGACTTCCGGCAGGATCAGCCGGCCGAGACGCCTTCGCCGATCTTCGACGTCTGGTACAGCTCCAGGCCGATGCGCTCGATCAGCGAAAGCTGCTTCTCCAGCCACCACGCGTGGTCTTCCTCGGTGTCCTTGAGCTGGTCGACGAGGATGTCGCGGCTGACATAATCGCCCAGCGACTCGCACAGCTTCACGCCGGCAGCAAGATTGGCGCGCACCTCGTACTCGGTGGCCAGATCCTTGCGCAGCATCGCCGGCACGTCCCATTCGGGCTCGAACGGCAGCGGGCGCATGTCCGGGCGGCCTTCGAGGAACAGGATGCGGCGGATCAGCGCGTCGGCATGCTGGGTTTCCTCCTGCATCTCGTGGCCGATGCGCTCGTACAGCGCCCTCAGGCCCAGATCCTCGTAACGACGCGAATGCACGAAGTACTGGTCACGTGCGGACAACTCGCCGCGCAGCAGCTGGTTGAGGCACGCGATGACGTCGGGATGGCCTTTCATCGGGGCAACTCCTTGCTAGAGATGCCGTGCATGGTGCCCGATCGCGGCGTGCGTTGCTCTAATCGGAATCAGTCGCGCCTGCCATCGAATCCGCAGGGAACGTGTTTGTCGCCCCCCCACGAATCGGGCCGCATGAACGGCGCGATTCAGCCGCTCTGGCCGATCATGCGCCATCGCCTGCCGCCGGCTGCCCCCATGACGCGCATTTTCTCCCCCGCACTTCCGCTGCTTGCCATCCTGCTCGCCACGTTTGCCGCCGCGCCGGCACGGGCCGCGGCAGAACCCGCGGGGCAAGCCGCGCCCTGCACCCGCACCGCCGCACCCGGCGACGACCTGCAAGCCGCCATCGACGGTTTGCCCGCACAACGACGCGCCACCTTGTGCCTTCAGGCCGGGCATTACGAACTGGCCGGGCTGCTGGCCATACGCCGCGACGGCATCACCCTGCGCGGCACCGGCACGGACACCGTGTTGCAGTTGCGCGACGGCGTGCAGCAACCGCTGCTGGTGATCGGCGATTACGCCAACGAAGTGCCGTCGGCTCCCATCCGCAATGTCGTCGTCGAAAACATGCATCTGATCGGCAACCACGCCGCACACGAATTCATGCCCGAGCACCCCTACCTGAGCAACAGCGTGGTGGTGGTCCGCGGCGGCCACGACGTGGATCTGCGCCAGCTCGGGGTGGAACGTTGCCGCAGTGCATGTCTGCTCAGCGAGCGCGACACGCAAGGGCTGGCGATCACCGACAGCGACGTGTCCGGTGCCACATGGGACGGCGTTTCGTTCAACCGCAGCTCGCGCGTCACGATGAGCGGCAACCATGTCCACGACAACGCCGCCGCCGGCATCACCACCGAGCACCTGGAAGACAGCGACATCCGCGACAATGTCTTCGAACGCAACGGCAGCCAGGGCATCTACCTGTCCGACTCGCGCGGCAACCGCTTCACCGGCAATCGCTTCGCCGGCAATGCCCGCGCCGGCGTGTTCCTGGCCTGCTCCATCCGCTACCGCACGCCGGAAGTGCTGTGCTGGGACAACAGCATGAGCCAGGACAACGTGTTCGAACACAACGTGTTCCAGGGCAGCCCGTACACCTTCACGATCGGCGTGGACCGCGCGGCCAATTGCAAGGCGGCGGACTTCAGGCCCAACCTGTGGCGCGACAATCAGGCGGACGCATCCGGCTTCAACCCGCCGGAAAACGTCTACGGCAGTTGCGTCGACACCGGTCGGAGCTGACCCCAAGCACGGTGGCGATGGCCGATCAGGCTTCGATGATGGCCGGATCCTCGCCGCGCTCGTACACCTGATGCGCACGGCCGACGATCAGCGGGTCGAGCTTGCCGATCTGGTCCAGTCCACGGTTGGCATAAGGCAGCTTGTGCAACACGTAGCGCATCGCATTCAGGCGCGCGCGTTTCTTGCAGTCGCTCTTGACCACGGTCCACGGCGCATCGGCGGTGTCGGTTTCGAAGAACATGGCTTCCTTGGCCCGCGTGTAGTCCTCCCACTTGTCCAGCGAGGCCATGTCGATCGGGCTGAGCTTCCACTGCTTGAGCGGGTGTGCGCGGCGCTCCTTGAAGCGTCGGCGCTGCTCCTCGCGACTGACGCTGAACCAGAACTTCACAAGATGGATGCCACTGTGGGCCAGATGCCGCTCGAACTGCGGCACCTCGCGCATGAATTCGTGGTACTCGGCATCGGTGCAGAAACCCATCACCCGCTCCACCCCGGCGCGGTTGTACCAGCTGCGATCGAACATCACGATCTCGCCGAAGGTGGGCAGGTGCTGCACGTAGCGCTGGAAGTACCACTGCCCACGCTCGGTTTCGGTCGGCTTGTCCAGCGCCACCACCCGCGCGCCGCGCGGATTGAGGTGCTCCATGAAGCGCTTGATGGTGCCGCCCTTGCCGGCGGCATCGCGCCCTTCGAACAGGATCACCACGCGTTGGCGCGACTCCTTCACCCACGCCTGCAGCTTGAGCAGTTCCACCTGCAGGCGGAATTTTTCGTGCTCGTAGGTCGAGCGGCGCAGCAGGTTGCGGTACGGATAGGCGCCGTCGCGCCAGCCCTTGGCCAATTCGAGGTCGGGGTCAACCTGGGGCAAGCCTTCCGGGCCGAGCCGCTCGCTGAGCGCGCGGCGCAAGGCCCGGCGATCCTCGCTGTCGGCGCTGTCGATCAACGCCCGCAACTCCTTGGCCCGGCGCACACGCTCGCCGCCTTCGTCGATGACGTGCTCCACCGCCGACACCAGCCGCTCCCGTGC
>DMID01000231.1 GCA_003449195.1 Lysobacteraceae bacterium
GGTCGCCGTGGCCGGCTTCGCCCGGGTGCACGTAGAACGCCGGGGTGCCGGTGGAGGCGAGGGTGGCGGCGATCTTGCGGGCGATGTGGCCGGACTTGCCCATGCCGGTGGTGACCACGCGGCCGCGGGTGTGCAGCATGTGCCGGCAGGCGAGGGCGAAGCTGCCGTCCACTTCGGCCGCTTCGTCCAGCAGGGCGCGGGCCTCGATCTCGATGGCGCGGCGGCCGCTGGCGATCAGCCGGGCGTCCAGGCTCGCGTCGTCGTTCGTGGCAGGGGGAGAGGTCATGCGCGGGCCGGCGGGAACGGTAGAATGGCCGGCCATTTTATTAGGAATGCCCGGTGGACGCCGAAACCCTCCGTGAATTGATCGAAACGGGCTTCGAAAAGGCCGGCCTGCCCGCCGCCCGCGCGCAGGTGCAGGGCGAGGACGGGGTGCACTTCGAGGCCACGGTGGTCAGCGAGGCATTCCGCGGCAAGCTGCCGCTGGCCCGACACCGCATGGTCTATGCCACGCTGGGCGAGCTGATGGGCGGGGCGATCCACGCGCTGCAGCTGAAGACCGTCACCCCCGACGAAGCGGCCTGAGCCGCGCACTTCCACTTTCCGGTAATTCCATGCCCAAGATCATCGTTGTCAACGGCGGCCACCCCCTCAGCGGCGAAGTGACCATTTCCGGCGCCAAGAACGCCGTCCTGCCGATCCTCTGCGCCGCGCTGCTGACCGACGAGCCGTTGCGGCTGGGCAACGTGCCGGCGCTGCACGACGTGTTCACCACGATCAAGCTGCTGCGCGAGCTGGGCGTCAGCGCCGAGATCGACGGCGACGATTTGGAATGCAGCCATTCGGTCACGCTGGATGCGCGCACGATTTCGAAATTTGTGGCGCCCTACGAGCTGGTGCGCACGATGCGCGCCTCGGTGCTGGTGCTCGGCCCGATGCTGGCCCGCCACGGCCAGGCCGAGGTTTCGCTGCCCGGCGGCTGCGCGATCGGTTCGCGCCCGGTGGATCAGCACATCAAGGGCCTGCAGGCATTGGGCGCCGAGATCGTGGTCGAGGGTGGCTTCATCAAGGCCCGCGCCGGCCGCCTGAAGGGCGCGCGCCACGTGTTCGACATGGTCACCGTCACCGGTACCGAGAACGTGTTGATGGCCGCGGTGCTGGCCGAAGGCAAGACCGTGCTGGAAAACGCGGCGATGGAGCCGGAAGTGGTCGATCTGGCCGACTGCCTGATCGCGATGGGCGCCAGGATCGAAGGCGCCGGCACGCCGCGCATCACCATCGAAGGCGTCGAGCGCCTGCACGGCGCCGAGCACGCGGTGCTGCCGGACCGCATCGAGACCGGCACCTTCCTCGTGGCCGCGGCGATGACCGGCGGCAGCGTCACCGCGCTGGGCACCCGCGCCAACACCCTCGATGCGGTGCTGGTGAAATTGCGCGAGGCCGGGGCCGAAGTGGAAGTGCACCGCGACCGCATCCGCGTGGATATGCACGGCAAGCGGCCCAAGGCGGTGAACATCACCACCGCGCCGCACCCGGGCTTCCCCACCGACATGCAGGCCCAGTTCATGGCGATGAACTGCATCGCCGAAGGCGTGGGCGTGATCAACGAGACGATCTTCGAAAACCGCTTCATGCACGTCAACGAACTGCTGCGGCTCGGCGCGGACATCCGCATCGAGGGTCATACCGCCATCGTGCGCGGGGTGGAAAAACTCAGCGGTGCGCCGGTGATGGCCACCGACCTGCGCGCATCGGCCAGCCTGATTCTGGCGGGGCTGGTGGCACAGGGCGACACGGTGATCGACCGCATCTACCACCTCGATCGCGGCTACGAGAACATCGAAGCCAAGCTCGGCGCGCTCGGCGCACGCATCCGCCGGGTGGCCGCATGATCCTGCGCGGCCCGCTGACGCCGCGCCGCAAGGTGCTGCTGGCCGTGCTGGCCGTGCTGCTGCTCGGCGTCGGCTGGCTGTACTGGGATGGCGCGGCGATCACCGCCGGCCTGCAGGCCAAGGACATGGACTGGAACGGCGACGGCACCGTCAGCCAGCAGGAAATGCTCGAAGCGGTCTACGCGGTGCGTGTGACCCGCGAGCAGGACGGCAATCGCACCTGCACGCATTTCCTGCGTCGCGGCAGCGACAAACCGTTCCGGGTGGACTGCCGCACCGAGTTCGGCCAGGCAGGCAAGTGACCGTCCCGCCGCCCGGCATGGATGCGGGCGGCGTGCTGGTGCCGCGGCGCGGTCAGCGCAGCGACTTGATCGTCAGGTCGAGCGTGTCCGAGCCGTTTTCGCGCTGGACGATGCGCACCGGCACGGGGATGCCGGGCACCACCCAGGCCACGATCTGGCGCTTGCCGTCGCCACGGATGACCTTGGTGGCCTCGCGCAGCTTGCCTTCCACCGTGACGGATTCCTTGCCGGCAATCTGGTAGCTCATCGGCTTGGCCCGGCCATCTTCGACCAGGCGGTAGTTGAGCGGCTTGCCGGCGGCCACGTCGCGGGCAAGGGCCAGGTTCATCAGCAGGCCATCCATGTCGCCGGCCTGCAGCGATACCGGGCCGGCGCGGTCGGGCTTGATGTCGCCGCTCCACGTGGCCTCGCGCTTGTCCCAGTCGTAGGTGGCATCCACGTTCTTCTTCTTGATCAGCATCAGCGAGTGGTCGCTGCCGCTGAGCGGACGGTAGCGGCCGTCCTTTTCGTCGAAGACGGTGTTCTGGCTCAGGTTGGCCACCTGGTTCCTGATGTTCAGGCTGTAGCGCCAGCGGTTGTTGCCCTGGGCCACCACGCTCATCGTGCCGTTGGCCTGCAGGCCCATGTAGCTGGCCTGGTAGTCGGCGGTGAACGGTTCGATCGCCAGCGCCGGCAGGCTGGGCAGGGCCAGTGCGATCAGGGTGGCGGCACGCAGCATCAGGGGGGAGGTCTTGATGTTCATGATTCAGTTTCCCGTGTATTCGACGAGGCGCAGGTCGACGCGGTCTTCGCCGTCTTCGCGCTGCAGGATGCGGATCGGGGTCGGCACGCCGTTGGCGACCCACAGGATCGTCTCGTTCTTGCCGCCATTGGTGCGTGAAACGCGCATGGCATCGTAGCTGAGGTCGCCGACCGGGACGATTTCGGTCTGCTCGGCCACCTGATAGACGTGTTCGCGGGTGCGGCCGCCGTCGACGAAGCGGTAGTGCATTGTCCGTCCGGGCCGGGCATCGCGCATGATCGCCAGATTGATCAGCAGGGCGCTCAGGTCGCCGTCCTGCAACGGCACCGGCTGGGTGCGGTCCTTTTTCAGATCGCCGCTCCAGCGCGCCACGTGGGCGCTCCAGTCGTAGGCGCCGGTGACCTTCTTGCCGAGGAAAAGGCCCTTGCGCACCGTGCTCTGGCTGAGCGGGCGGTAATGGCCATCATCGTTCTCGAACACGGTGCTCTGTTCCAGGTTCATGCCCAGAATGCCGGCAAAGCCGCGTTCGCCGCGGACCGCCAGATCCATCCGCCATTGCCGGCCTTGGCCCTGCACCACGTCCATGTTGGCACTGCCGGCCTGCTTGCCCTTGTAGAAGGCTTCGTACGTGGCCTTGAACGGTTCCAGCGCAGGCGGCGCGGGCGGAGTTTCGGCGGGGGCGCTTGCGGCGGCGGGCGCCGGTGCGGACTGCGCATGCGCGGCGAGGGGCGACAACACGACGGGGGCCAGCAGGGCCAGCAGGGCCAGTGGCGATTTCATGGGA
>DMID01000047.1:0-258 GCA_003449195.1 Lysobacteraceae bacterium
CGGCCCCGGCCGATGCGCTGATCGACGCGGCGGGGCGCCCCACCACCGATGCGGCAGTGATGACCCATACGCCGCCCGGCGCGATCCTGCCCTTCGGCGGCCACAAGGGGTATGGCCTGGGCGTGGCGGTGGAACTGTTTGCCGGGCTGCTGTCCGGTGCCGGCACCGTGCGCCCGGAACGCCAGCATGGCGACACGTTTGCCGCCAACGACCTGTTCGCGCTGGTCGTGGACCCGGCCCGCTTCGCCGACCCGAAAA
>DMID01000047.1:307-930 GCA_003449195.1 Lysobacteraceae bacterium
CGCCGACCCGAAATGGCTGTCCGGCGAAGCCGACGCCTACATCGATTACCTGCGCAGCTGCCCGCCGCAGCCGGGCTTCGACGCGGTCCAGTACCCGGGCGAATACGAAGCCGCGCAGCGCGCGCTGCATGCCGACGCCATCGAGCTGGACACCGCCACCGCCGCAGCCCTGCGCGTACTCGCCGATACCCTCGGCGTGCCGTTTCCCGTGCTCGGCTGAAGCCTCCGGGCCACGCCACGGACATCAGGCGCCCGGAGCGCGCACCACCCGGTTGCGACCGCCGCGCTTGGCTTCGTACAGGGCTTCGTCGGCCTGCTTCAGCACCCGGTCGCCGTCATCGCCGCTGGCCGGCAGATGCGCAAGCCCGATGGAGATGGTCAACGGCGCGGGAATCGGCCACGTGGCCTGTGCTACCTGCAGGCGCAGGCGTTCGGCCACCGCCCACGCCGCATCCGGCGCGATGCCCGGCAGCAGCACGGTGAATTCCTCGCCGCCGGTCCGGCAAGGCAGATCGCCCGGGCGCAGGCCGGCGCGGATGATGTCGGCGAGCATCCGCAGCACCTTGTCGCCGGCATCGTGCCCCCAGGTGTCGTTGACATGCTTGAAATGGTCGATGTCCAGC
>DMID01000047.1:947-2893 GCA_003449195.1 Lysobacteraceae bacterium
GCGGCGGTTGTACAGGCCGGTCAATGGGTCGGTCGAAGAGGCTTCGTCCAGCTGGCGGATGCGGTGGTTGAGCAGGCCCAGCCCGATCAGGATCGAACGCTTGATCTGGGCCGCCTCGAAATACCACGACCGCACGCGGCGGATGTCCTCCAGCGAGGACGAGCGATCCATCACCCGGGCCTGATTGGCCAGTTGCCAGAGCGGCAGGGCGATCAACCGGGACAGCCACCAGATCAGCAACAGCGCGGCGGCGAACAACGGCAAGGTATACAGCTGGGTGCGCAGCATCTGGCGGTTCAGGGCACCGAGGGTGGCGCCGACCGGGCGCTGCACGACCACGCCCCAGCCGCCGTTGCGCATCGACGCATAGCCGGCCAGCATGTCCGTGCCAGTGCTGTTGACCGCGCGCAGTTGCCCGCTGCGGCCGGACAGCACTCGATCGATGATCGGGTTGCCGGCCACCATCTGGCCCAGGCGTTTTGAATCCGGGTGATAGATCAGGCGGCGCGAGGGATCCACCACGTACACGTAGGACCCGTCGCTGTAGTAGTGCAGGCCGAGCATCGCGTGCAGCACGTTGTCGGCCTGCAGGTAGATGGTGCCGGCCAGATAGCCCAGATACCGGCCGTCGCGCGCGTATACCGGGTGCGACAGCAACACCATCAGGTGGCCCGAGGCCGACACGTAGGGCGCACTGACAAGCGCCCGGCGCTCCCTGAGCGAGCGCGTCGCGCCTTCGGTCCGGAGAATCTCGTTGACCCGATAGCGCCCGGACGGAGAGATCGCCAGCAGTCTGCCGTCGGCATCCACGGCCACCACGCTGCTGAACGCCTTCGACTGGCCATGCAGCCGCTCCAGGATGTCCGTGCGCACGCGCGCATCGTCCCACTGCCCGCCCATCCGGGCGGCGTGATAGGCGATTTCCTGCCGGGCATCGTCGAGGAACACGTCGGTGACCTCGGCCAGCTTGCGCGCGTAGGCCTCGTTGGACTCCAGCGTGTTTTCAAGGATCGCCTCGCGCTGCACGCGGTAGCTCGCATACAGCACGTTCATCAAGGTCAGCAGCACAGCCGCGACGGCCAGCCCCAGGATCAGCTGGCGCAGGTTGACGCGCGGGATCAGTTCACGCCACGGCATGCAGGCCGATCTCCGTCATCGTTTCGTCCGGTAGCCGATGCGTCGGAGGCCTGCCAGCGGGCATGTGACGCACGCCCGAGGCATTCCGGCACGACGAAAGGCCCCCGGGCCGTCCCTCGTCAATGCGCCTTGCCCTGATTGGCCACGGCCTCGGCGGCCTTTTTCGCCGCTTCCGGGTCGCCGAGATAGCGGAAGGACTGCACCGCCAGTTGATCGTCCAGCTCGAACAGCAGCGGGATGCCGGTGGGGATGTTGAGCTCGAGGATCGCCTCGCGCGAGACATCATTGAGGTACTTGTACAGCGCGCGCAGCGAATTGCCGTGGGCGGTCACCAGCACGGTCTTGCCATCCTTGAGCTGCGGGGCGATGGCGTCGTGCCAATAGGGCAGCACGCGCTCCAGCGTGATGGCCAGCGATTCGGTGGACGGCAGCGCGTTGCGGTCCAGGCCGGCGTAGCGGCGGTCGTTGGACGGATGACCCGGGTCGTCGATGGCCATCGGCGGCGGCGGCACGTCGTACGAACGGCGCCAGATCTTGACCTGCTCCTCGCCGTGGCGGGCAGCGGTCTCGGCCTTGTCCAGCCCCTGCAATGCGCCGTAATGGCGCTCGTTGAGGCGCCAGCTCTTGTTGACCGGCAGCCAGTCCTGGCCCATCTCGGCCAGCGCGCCTTGCAGGGTATGGATGGCGCGCTTGAGCACCGAGGTGTGGGCCACGTCGAACTGCAGGCCTTCTTCCTTCATCAGCCGGCCGGCGGTGGCGGCCTCGGCCCGGCCCTGCTCGGTCAGGTCCACGTCCACCCAGCCGGTGAA
>DMID01000047.1:2906-3193 GCA_003449195.1 Lysobacteraceae bacterium
TCCACTGGCTCTGGCCATGGCGGAGCAGAACGAGCTTGCGGGTCACGGTGACGGTCTCCTGAAGATGAAGGTGGCGCGCGGATTGTAGCGGCCGGCACGCACGGACGACGGGAGCGGTTACAGTCCGCGCATGGACGATCGGCCGGTTTCCGCACTTCCCGCCGGCCCGTGGGACGGCGACGTCGCCGCCGCACGGGCGCTGCAGCGGCACTTGGCCGGCCGGATTTCGCTGCAGGATCGCTGGCCGCGGCCGCTGCGCCGGGTGGCCGGTTTCGATGTCGGATTCG
>DMID01000158.1 GCA_003449195.1 Lysobacteraceae bacterium
GGGCCGGCAAGCGGGCGGGCGCCTGCGGTGACCATCGCCATCACCAAAAAGCCCGGCCAGAATGCCTCGGACATCACCCGCGAGGTCCAGCGCCGCCTTGCCGGCTGGCGCGGCACGCTGATTCCGCAGGGCGTGCGGGCCGACGTGGTGCGCGACTACGGCGCCACGGCTGCCGACAAGGCAAAGAAGCTGATCGAGAAGCTGGTGTTTGCCACCAGTGCCGTGGTGCTGCTGGTCCTGCTGGCGCTGGGCTGGCGCTCGGCCGTGGTGGTCGGCGGTGCGGTGGTGCTGACCCTCGCGCTGACCCTGTTCGCGTCGTGGGCGATGGGCTTCACCTTGAACCGGGTGTCGTTGTTCGCGCTGGTGTTCGCCATCGGCATCCTCGTCGACGATGCCATCGTGGTGGTCGAGAACATTCATCGGCACATGGGCCAAGGGGCCACGTCGCTGCGCGAGGCCATCCCGGTGGCGGTGGACGAAGTCGGCGGGCCGACCATCCTCGCCACCCTGACGGTGATTGCCGCCTTGCTGCCGATGGCCTTCGTGACCGGCCTGATGGGGCCTTACATGCGGCCGATCCCGGTGAACGCTTCGGTCGGCATGCTGATCTCGCTGGTGGTGGCCTTCGTGGTCACGCCGTGGCTGAGCCTGCACCTGCTGGGAGGCCGCACGCATGCCGGCCATCCGCAGGCTGGTGCCGATGCGGCACACGGGCCGGGCGAGGGACGCCTTTCGGCTTGGCTGCACCGGACATTCGCGGCGTTGCTGTCGCCTTTTCTCGATGTGCGCCACGGCGCGCGTCGCCGGCGCTGGCTGTTCGCGGGGATCGGCGCGGCCGTGCTGCTGGCAGTGTCGCTGGTCGGGTTCGGTGCGGTGATCCTCAAGATGCTGCCGTTCGACAACAAGTCCGAACTGCAAGTGGTGGTGGATCTGCCCGAGGGCCGCACCGTGGAAGACACCAGTGCGCTGCTGTCGGAGCTGGCCGGCGTGATCGACCGCGTGCCGGAGGTGCGCGATTACCAGGCCTATGCGGGCACGGCCTCGCCGATCAACTTCAACGGCCTTGTCCGGCAGTACTACTTGCGCGAGCAGGCCAATGCCGGCGATCTGCAGATCAATCTGGTGGACAAGCACCAGCGTTCGCGCAAGAGCCACCAGATCGCGTTGGCCCTGCGGCCGGCGCTGGCCGCGATCGGCCGCCGTCACGGGGCATCGGTGAAGGTGGTTGAAGTGCCGCCCGGGCCGCCGGTGCTGTCGCCGATCGTGGCCGAACTCTACGGCCCGGACTACGCGCAGTCGCGCAGGCTGGGGCGGGCGCTGCTGGCGATGTTCGAGCGGACGCCGGACATCGTGGACACCGACAGCACGGTCGAGGCCGATGCGCAGCGGCAGGTGCTGGTGATCGACCGGGCCCGTGCCGCACGTCTGGGCGTGCCGGCCACGTCCGTCGTGCAGGCCTTGTCCGCTGCGGTGGCGGGGCTGGATGCGGCCTACGTGATCGATGACGGTTCGCACTATCCGCGCCCGATCCGGCTGCGCCTGCCGAGCGGCGATCAGGCCAGCCTGCAGCGCCTGCTGGAACTGCGGGTGGCCGGAGGCGACGGGCAGATGGTCCCGCTGTCGGCCCTCGTGCAGGTCCGGAACACGGGCTGGGACGGCATCATCCAGCACAAGGACCTGCTGCCGGTGGTGTACGTGACCGGCGACGAGGCCGGCCGCCACGACAGCCCGCTGTACGGCATGTTCGATCTGGTCGGACAGGTGCGCGACCACGGTGTGGCGGCGACCGGTCTGGGCCAGTACTTCATCCGCCAGCCGGCCGACGACACCCGTCCGTCGGTGAAATGGGACGGCGAGTGGCAGATCACCTACGAGACCTTCCGCGACATGGGCATCGCCTACGGCGTGGGCATGGTTTTGATCTATCTGCTGGTGGTGGCGCAGTTCCGCAGCTACGTGGTGCCGTTGATCATCATGGCGCCGATCCCGCTGACCGTGGTCGGCGTGATGCCGGGCCATGCCTTGCTGGGGGCCCAGTTCACCGCGACCTCGATGATCGGCATGATCGCGCTGGCCGGCATCATCGTGCGCAATTCCATCCTGCTGGTGGATTTCATCAACCACCTGCTGGCCCGCGGCCGCACCCTCGAAGCGGCGGTGATCGAGGCATGCGCGGTGCGCGCCCAGCCCATCGCGCTGACGGCGCTTGCGGCGATGGCCGGTGCGCTGTTCATCCTGGATGATCCGATCTTCAATGGCCTGGCCATCGCGCTGCTGTTCGGCATTGCCGTGTCCACGTTGTTGACGCTGGTGGTCATCCCGCTGTTGTATTACGTGCTGCTGGCGCATCGCCGTGCAGCAGAGGTGCAAGCATGAACGAGACATTGTTGCAGGTGGCCTGCCCGCACTGTCATGCCGTGAACCGCGTGCCGGCCATGCGGCTGGCCGACGGGCCGGTCTGCGGAAGATGCAAGTCGGCGTTGCTGCCCGCCGAGCCGTTCGCGCTCGATGCCGCCGGTTTCGATGCGCATGCCCTGCGCTCGGACATCCCCTTGCTGGTGGATTTCTGGGCGCCGTGGTGCGG
>DMID01000066.1 GCA_003449195.1 Lysobacteraceae bacterium
TCGCGGTAATGGGTGATGCGCTGCGGCGAGACGCGCCGCCGGGTGGCTTCGTCGGTGGAACGGGCGCGGTATTCGAAGGCCAGTTGCTTGCGCGCCAGCACCGCCGAGGCCACCGCACGGAAGCTGGCCTCGTCCAGCGTGCGGCTGCGATGCGGGATCACCCGCACCCGGTCCACCGGCCAGTGGGTGGCCCCGGCCTGCGCGGCCAACAGGCTTTCGATGCGCGATTGCAGCGGCGCCAGCGTCGAGGACAGCACACCCGCGCCGGTACGCGCCAGCAACTGTTGCGACGCCAGCAAGGCATACAGCTCTTCCGAACTCAGCCACACGCCGGGCAATTCGAAGCGGTCGCTCTGCTCGGCCGCGTAGCGGAAGCCGGCCTCGCCGTCGCCTTCCACCGGCGCCATCAGTGCATCGCGCAGGAAGGCCAGGTCGCGATAGACGGTGGCACGCGAGCAGCCCAGTTCTTCCTGCAGCCGCGCCACCGTGACCGGGTAGCGGGCAGCCTTGAGCGTGCGGTGCAGGGCGGTGATGCGTTCGTAGCGGTCCATGCGCCGATTATGTCCGAGTCGCGCACCGATGGGCGCGATGGCGGCGTGCCCCGTCACGACAGCGTGTGCACAGGGAATGGCCCCGGATTGACACGGGATTCATGGCTCATCGGAGACACTTGCTGCAACGCCGGCCTTCGCCGGCGTTTTCGCAGGCAGCGCTGCGCGCGCGGCCTGCCTTCTCCCGCATCGGCCCTCGCGCCGACGGCGGATTTGCCTGCTCCACCTTTCCCCGCAAACAAAACAGGATCCCCATGCGTCATTTCCTTGCTCTCGCCCTGCTGGGCACCCTCGCCTGCCAGGCCCGTGCCGACGACGCCACGCCCGACGACCGCTGGACCGGCACCGGCGAACTCGGCCTGGCTTCGGCAAAGGGCAACACCGACAGCCAGACCTACGTCGGCAAACTCAAGCTGGCCAAGGACACCGGGCAATGGGTCTACGGCTTCGGTGGCCAGTTCCTCTATGCCAAGAGCGACGGCGAGGAAAGCGCGCGCCGCCACGAAGCCTACGGCTCGGCCGCGTACGAGCTGGACGAGCGCAGCTATCTGAACAGCACCGTGCGCACGCTGCGCGACCACTACGCCACCTACGAGTACCAGCACTCGGCCGCGATCGGCTACGGCTACAAGGCCATCGAAAACCAGCGCACCAAGCTGCTGTTCGAAATCGGCCCCGGCTACCGCTGGTCCAAGTTGCAGGACGAGCAAGTACATGACAACGGCGTGATCGTGCGCGGCTATTCGGATTTCAGCCACAAGCTGACCGACACCACCTCGCTGTTCAACACGCTGCTGGTGGAATCGGGCAACGGCAACACCTACGCCAGCGACGACATCGGCCTGCAGGTGCAGATGTCCAAGGCCCTGGCCCTGAAGGCCGGCTATCAGGTGCACCACAATTCCAAGGCGCTGGAAGGCACCAGGAAGACCGACACCCTGACCACGGTCAACGTGGTCTACGGGTTCTGAGCCATCGCGTCGGCCGGGGCATGCACGGGGACACTCCGGGCATGCCCCGGTGGCACAATGGGCCATGCGTGATCGCATGGGATGGGGAAAACGTCGATGCAAGTGACGGCCTATCGGCCGCAGGGCCGCCTTGTGCGCACGTGCGCACGCCTTCGCGCGGAGGAGAGCGGCATATGAACGTTCCCTCGACGATGTCCGCATGGCTCCCCGGCCTGCGTCCGGCCTGCGCATTGACCGGTTACGGCCTGCTGCTGTGGCTGGGCATGAGCACGCCGTTGCTGCACCCCTCCACCGTCGAAGCCATGGCACTGAAGGGGCCGCAGCAGCTGATGCTGGTCATCGGCATGCTGCTCTCGGCGACGAGCCTGCTGCCCGCGCCGTCCCGCAATCCGGCCGCCGATGCGCCGGCCGGGCGTCGCAGGGCCCGCGGCCTTGCGACCGCATTGCTGATCGCCGCCGGACTGCTGGCCTGGCAGGTCCATGCCGGTCATCCCGATCCGGGCTGGCTGGCCATCGACGGCATGCTGACGGTGATCCTCGCGCTGTTGGCGATGCTCGACCTGGGCCTGCGCAGTGCCGCAAACCGTTCGTCGCTGCAGGCTCCGCTCGGCTGCGCGCTGGCCCTGCTCAGCGGTCTGGCCATGCTGTTCGGTCTGGCGGCGGGGAAATGGGCAGGCGACGGTCTGGCGGCGATGTCGGTGCCCTCGCTGCTGTTGCTGATGCTTCCGGCCATCGCGCTGAAACTGGCCGATTGGCGTGAATCCGGCGCATTGCGCCCGCTCTCCCGGCAGCAGATCGCGATTCTTTCGCTGCTGTTCGGCCTGCCGCTGGCATGTGCACTGCTGATGTGGCTGTTCCCCGGTTTTGCCGGCGCGGGTTGGCGGCTTGCCGCGCCCGTCCTGTTGGCCGGCTTGGTGCTGGAACGCGCCGAACCGGCACGTCCGGCCAGCGGCTGAGGTCGCTCAGCCCGCCGGCACGTCCGAAGCGCGGATCAAGTCCGCGGCACCGGCGGCGAGCAGTTGCCCGG
>DMID01000036.1 GCA_003449195.1 Lysobacteraceae bacterium
AGCTGGGCGAAATCCTTGTCGCTGGTGGAGACGGTGACGTCCAGCCCGTCACCCGCGCCGCGCAGGGCCAGCGTGCCGATCACGTCGTCGGCCTCCACGCCGGGCACGCGCACGATCGGCAGGCCGAGCGCCTGCACGATGCGCATCATCGGCTCGACCTGCGCGCGCAGGTCGTCGGGCATCGGCGGGCGGTTGGCCTTGTAGTCCGGGTACAGCGCCTCGCGGAAAGTCGGGCCCGGCGCATCGACCACGAACGCGGCGTAGTCGGGTTTTTCCTTCAGCACCGCGCGCAGCATGTTGACCACGCCGAACAGCGCGCCGGTCGGCTCGCCGGCCGCGTTGCTCAGCGGCGGCAACGCGTGGAAGGCGCGGTAGAGGTAGCTGGATCCATCGATCAGGACGAGTCGGCTCATCGTGGGATTCTACCGCCCCGGCCGCAAGCCCCCGCCCATCAGCCTTCCGGACGCGCGGCGACGATGACCCCGAGCGGTTGCGGGCGCGCGAACAGGAAGCCCTGTCCCAGCCTGCAGCCCAGCGCGATCAGGGCCTCGCGCTGCACTTCGGTCTCGATGCCTTCGGCCACCACGTCCAACTCCAGCGTGTGGGCCAGCATCAGGATCGCGCGCGCCACCGCGGCGGAAGCGACATCGCCGCCTTCCACCGCCAGCCCGGTCACGAACGAGCGGTCGATCTTCACCGTGTGCAGGTGCAGCCGGTGCAGGTAGCCCAGCGAGGAATAGCCACTGCCGAAATCGTCCAGCGCGGTCATGATCCCGGCCTTGCGCAGGCGTTCGAGGATGTCCGCCACTTGGGCCGGATTCTCCATCAGCGTGCCTTCGGTCACCTCCACCCGGATCTGCGAGGTGGACACGCCGTGCCATTGCAGCAGCGCCAGCAGCCGCACGTCGATGTCGCCGGAACGGAAGTGGCGCGGCGACACGTTGATGTTGACGTACTGGCCGGGCAACACCAGCTGCGGGATCGACTGGCAGGTCTTCTCGTACACCTGCCAGTCCAGCGCCTCGAGCATGCCGCCCGCCTCGGCCACGTCGAGAAATGCGGCAGGCGCCAGCACGCCGCGCTGCGGATGGTGCCAGCGCACCAGTGCCTCGTAGCCGACCACGGCGCGGTCGCGCAGGCGCACGATCGGCTGGAAGTACGGTTCGAACTCGCGCTGGAGGATGGCCCGGCGCAGCTCGCCCTCGGTCTCCAGCAGGTCCAGCGCCTGCTGGTGCAGGTCTTCGTCGAACAGCTCGAAATGCTCGCGGTCGTTGGCCTTGGCCCGGTACATCGCGATGTCCGCATCGCGCAGCAGGCTGTCGGCATCGGCATAGCGGCCGCCGTTGGCGACGATGCCGACGCTGACCGAGGTGAACAGTTCCTTGCCGTGCAGGTGCATCGGCTCGCGCAGCGAATCGATCAGACGCTGCGCCAGCCTGACCGGCGCATCCGGCGGCTCGAAATCCTGCATCAGTACCGCGAACTCGTCGCCGCCCAGGCGCGCCACCATGTCGCCGGCGCGCACGCAGGTCGCGAACCGCTGCGCCACTTCCACCAGCAGCGCGTCGCCGACCAGATGGCCGGCGCTGTCGTTGATCACCTTGAAGCGGTTGAGGTCCATGAACAGCACGGCAAAGCGCGCATCGGGCTTGCGCCCGTGCTGGGCCAGCGCGCGTTCGAGCTGCTCGCGCAGATAGGCGCGGTTGGGCAGGCCGGTCAGCGAATCGTGCAGCACCTCGTGCTTGAGCTTTTCCTCGACCTGCTCGCGCACGGCGATCTGTTCGCGCAGTTCGTGGGTACGTTCTTCCACCCGCTGCTCCAGCTCGGCATAGGCCTGCCAGAGCGAGGTGGTGGCGTGCTGCAACTCAAGACTGCTGGCAATCTGCCAGGAAATGAAGGTCAGCAGCTCCAGGTCGCGCGGGCCGTAGTGCACCTGGTCGCTGTAGCTGTACACGGCCAGGCCGCCGAGCGTGCGCCCGTGGCTGACCAGCGGCACGCCGATCCACGACACCATCCCGGCCGGGATGTAGCCGATCTCGCCGGCATCGCGCATCGCCTCCAGCCGCTCGCGCCCGGCGGCATCGACCGTGTTGGCCAACAACGGCGTGCCGCTGCGCATCACGTAGGCGATCGCGCTGCCGTCCAGCCGCGGCAACCCGTGCCCGGTGGAGAACGGGCACTCCTCGCCTCCCTCCTCATGCAACACCACGTACATGTTGGTGTTGTCCATCCAGCGCCCGACCACGCCGTGCAGCTCGCGGCAGAACGCCTCGGTACCGTCGGCATCCTGCGCCAGCCGGACGATGTCCAGCAGGGTCTGCTGCATGCGCTCGGCGCGCCGGCGTTCGGCGATCTCGGCGGTCAGCTCGCGCGTGCGCATGCCCACCCGGTATTCCAGGTCGTCGTGCGCCTGCTTGCGGTCCAGCGCGGTGAGGATGTGGCTGCCGACGAAGGACAGCACCGCCTGGTCGGCCTCGGTGTAGCGCACGCTGTCGATGTAGCTCTGCACCACCAGCGCGCCGCGCACGGTGCCGCCGGCGGTCATCGGCACGCCCAGCCAGTCCTTGCTGTGCGGCCCGATCACCCGCAACGGCCCGGACACCTTGGCCTGCATGTGCGCGGTCGGCCCCATCAGCGGGCGGCCTTCGCGCAGGATGTACCAGGTCAGGCTGTACTTGATCGAGTCCATCGGCTCGGTCACGCCGATGCCCGCCCACTCCTCTTCCGCGGTATCGACGAAATAGATGATGCGGATCCCGTCTTCCTTCTCGTCGTAAAGTGCGATAAAGAAGTTTTCCGCATACATCAGCGTGCCGACGATCTCGTGCAGGCCGCGCAGCAGCATCGGCATGTCCATGTCCGAACCGGCCATGTCGGAGATCGCGAACAAGGCGCGCTGCAACCGTTCGGCCTGGGTCAGGCGCTGCATCGCCCGGTGTTGGCGTACCTTTTCAAGCGTGTTGCCGACATAGGCGCCGATTTCACGGACCCATGCGAACAGCGGCGCGGCGTCGAAGTGCGGCCCGACCCGGAATACCAGCAGCGCACCGATCTCGCGGTCGGGCTGCCACGACGAGCTGAGCACCAGCGCGGCCTCCTCGCCCTCCCTATGCAGCAGCCCGCCGGCGGCAAAGCAGCCGGTGTGGTCGCTGCTGGCACAGCGCGGCACCCCGCAGACGCCGCTGGCCGCGAGCGGGCATGCCAGCTC
>DMID01000197.1 GCA_003449195.1 Lysobacteraceae bacterium
CGTGGTGTTCTCGGCCACCGCCAGCCGCGAGCCGGTGATCGTCCGCCCGCAGATTGAGCAGGCCCTGCGCGCGCGCCGGCGCAAGCCGATGCTGCTGTTCGACCTGGCCGTGCCGCGCGACATCGAAGCTGGCGTGGCCGAGCTGGACGATGCCTACCTGTACACCGTGGACGACCTGGAACGCGCGGTCGAAGACAACCGCCGCGGCCGACGTGAAGCGGCAGAGGCGGCCGAAGCCATCATCGACCTGCAGGTGGCCCGCTATGTGGAAACCGTGCAGGCCAGCGGCCGGCAGGAGCCGATCAAGCTGCTGCGCGCCCACGGCGAAAGCGCCCGCGACGAAGTGCTGGCCAAGGCCCGGCATCTGTTGGACAGCGGCAAATCGGCCGACGAGGTGCTCGGCTTCCTCGCCAACACCCTGACCAACCGCCTGCTGCACGCCCCGACGGTCGCGCTGCGCGAAGCCGCGCTGCACGGCGATGGAGAGCTGGCGCGCACGGTCGAGAAACTGTTCGTCGCGCGCGACGATGCCGGGCACGAAGGCCGCGAGAACTAGCGGCGCCGCGCGCCCGCCCGTTCCCCCGCCCTTTCCCCGGACACGTCCCGCCGATGACCCCGACCCTGCGCCGCAAACTCGAAGCCCTGGCCGAACGCCGCGAGGAAATCGAACGCCTGCTTGCCGACCCGCAGGTGGTTGCCGACACCGCCCGTTTTCGCGACCTGTCGCGCGAATTCGCCCAACTCGAACCGGTCGCCACCGCGATGACCGCGGAAGCCCGCGCCAAGGCCGACCTTGCCGGTGCCGAGGCACTGCGCGCCGATCCGGAGATGCGCGAACTGGCCGAGGAGGAAATCAGCGCCGCCCAGGCCCGGCTGGCCGAACTCGACGGCGAACTGGCCCTGCTGCTGGTGCCGCGCGACCCGCGCGACGAGGGCAACCTGTTCCTCGAAGTGCGCGCCGGCACCGGCGGCGACGAGGCGGCCATCTTCGCCGGCGACCTGTTCCGCATGTACGCCCGCTATGCCGAACGCCAGGGCTGGAAGGTGGAAGTGGAGTCGGACAACCCTGGCGAACACGGCGGCTACAAGGAGATTGTCGCCCGCGTGGTCGGCCGCGGCGCGTATTCGAAGCTGAAGTTCGAATCCGGCACCCACCGCGTGCAGCGCGTGCCGGCCACCGAGTCGCAGGGCCGCATCCACACCTCGGCGGCGACCGTGGCGATCATCCCCGAGGCCGACGAGGTAGAGGAGGTCGAGCTCAATCCGGCCGACCTGAAGATCGACACCTTCCGCTCCTCCGGCGCCGGCGGCCAGCACGTCAACAAGACCGAATCGGCCATCCGCATCACCCACCTGCCCACCGGGCTGGTGGTGGAAAACCAGACCGAGCGCAGCCAGCACGCCAACCGCGACAAGGCCATGAAGCGGCTGAAGGCGCAGCTGCTCGATGCCGAGCGCAGCCGCCAGCAGGCCGCCGAAGCGCAGACCCGGCGCCTGCAGGTGGGCAGCGGTGACCGCAGCCAGCGCATCCGCACCTACAACTTCCCGCAGGGCCGGATCACCGACCACCGCGTCGAAGGGCTCACCCTGTACGACCTGCCGGCGGTCATCGAAGGCGAGCTCGACCCGCTGATAGGCCGCCTGCAGCATGAATACCAGGCCGACGAACTGGCCCGGCTGGCTGCATCGCCCTGACGACGGCATTGCCTGGCGCCCGCGGCTCGCCCACAGTGGCGGCAACCGCACGGAGACATGGCATGTCCCATCTGAAAAAGAAGGATTACGAAAAGGCGCTGCAGGCCCTGCAGCTGGAACTGGTGACGCTGGCGCGCTGGCTGCAGCAGACCGGGCATCGCGTGGTGGTGCTGGTGGAAGGCCGCGACACGGCCGGCAAGGGCGGCGTGATCGGCGCGATCAACGAGCACCTCAACCCGCGCCAGTGCAAGACCCTCGCCCTGCCCAAGCCCACCGACCGCGAAGCCACCCAGTGGTATTTCCAGCGCTACGTGACCCATCTGCCGGCGGCGGGCGAAATGCTGCTGATGGACCGCAGCTGGTACAACCGCGCCGGCGTGGAAAAGGTGATGGGCTACTGCACCGACGCGCAATACGAAGCCTTCCTGCGGCAGGTGCCCACCTTCGAAAAGCTGCTGGTGGACGATGGCATCCNNCATCCTGCTGTTCAAGTACTGGCTGTGCGTGGACCAGGCCGAACAGGAAGAGCGATTCAGCGAACGGCTGGACAACCCGCTCAAGGGCTGGAAACTCTCGCCGGTGGACCTGGCCGCGCGCGAGCGCTATGCCGACTACACCCGCGCCCGCGAGGCCATGCTCAAGGCCACCCACAGCCGCCATGCCCCGTGGACGCTGGTGGATTTCAACAACCAGCGCGCCGGCCGCCTGACCCTGATCCGCGACCTGCTCGACCGTCTGCCGGACACGCCGGTGCACGAAGACACGCTGAAACTCGAGCCGCTGGGCGGCAAGCCGCACAAGGAGCGCTACGGCGTGCTCAAGCCGCTCAAGGCCTACATCCCGAAGGATTGAAGCGGCCCGTCAGCCGGTCGTGAAACCCGTGCTGACTGTCGCCTGCCACGGCTCGCGCGACACCGCCTCCACGCGTGCCAGCGGCGGCCCCGCGCGCAACCATTCGGCCAGCGCATCGAGCGCCGCCGGTTCGCCTGCGGCGATGACCTCGACG
>DMID01000226.1 GCA_003449195.1 Lysobacteraceae bacterium
GGCACGCGTGTTCGGCCAGCAGAAGGACGGCGTGGCCCGCAAGCGCGTCGGCCTGCTGGCGCAGGCCAAGGCCCCGGTGCGCGAAGGTGCGGAACTGGTGGGTGCAGACGGCACGGTGATCGGCAGCGTCACCAGCGGCGGCTTCGGCCCGACGCTGGGCGCGCCGGTGGCGATGGGCTACGTCGATGCCGCGCATGCGGCCATCGGCAGCGAGGTGTTCGCGCTGGTACGCAATAACCGCATCCCGGTGACGGTGGCGAAGACGCCGTTCGTGCCGCAGCGCTACTACCGCGGCTGACTCGTCGGCTGCATGCCGCGGCGAGGACGATTCACCTCGCCGCGGCATGGCATTCGCGTATGGTGGGCGTCCTGTACGCAACGAGGGCAGCACATGACGCGCGTGATCGGCATTTCCGGGAGCCTGCGCAAGGGCTCCTTCAATACCGCCTTGCTGCGCGCCGCGCAGGAGCTGATGCCCGCGGGGGCCACGCTGGAGATCGCCACGATCGCCGGGATTCCCCTGTATGACGGCGATCTCGAAGCCGAGCAGGGCATCCCGCCGGCCGTGGCCGCTCTGAAGGACGCCATCGCCGCAGCCGACGGCGTGCTGCTGGTCACGCCCGAATACAACAACGGCATCCCCGGCGTGTTCAAGAACGCGATCGACTGGGCATCGCGGCCGCCACAGGATGGCGATCGGGTATTCAAGGGCCGGCCGTTTGCGGTCATCGGCGCTTCGCCCGGCGGTTTCGGCACCATCCTTGCCCAGGACCACTGGCTGCCGGTGTTGCGCACGCTCGGCACGCGGCCGTGGTTCGGTGGCCGCCTGATGGTGGCCCGCGCCGGCAACGTGTTCGTGGAGGGCCGCTTGGTCGATGCCGACCTCCGCAAGCGGCTGGCGGACTTCATGGCCGGTTTCGTTGCCTCGATCCGGACCGGCGCATGACCGCGCCCGCGTGGCGCTTGTCGGTGCCGGCATGCGCCACGCGAGAGCGGCCGCTCAGTTGCCAATCCAGCCGTCGAGCAGGTCGGCAAACTCGTCGGCATGCTCCTCTTCCTGTTCGAGGATGCCTTCGAGCAGGCGTTTGGTGGTGCTGTCCTTGTCGCCGATGAAGTGGATCATCTCGCGGTAGCTGTCGATGGCAATCCGCTCTGCGATCAGGTCCTCGCGCACCATGTCGCGCAGGTCCTTGCCTTCCTGGTATTCGGCATGCGAACGCGGCACCAGCGTGGCCGGATCAAGGTCCGGTTCTCCCCCCAACTGCACGATGCGTTCGGCCAGTTTGTTGGCATGGGCCATTTCCTGGCCGGCATGTTCGAGGAATTCGGCTTTCACCGAATCGGCCAGCATGCCCTTGGCCATGAAGTAGTGGCGGTAGTAGCGCAAAACGCAGACCCATTCGGTGGCCAGCGCCTCGTTGAGCAGGGCGATGACCGCCTTGCGGTCGGCTGCATAGCTGGACGTCACCGCGCCGTCGGAGATGCTCTTGCGCGCGCGGTTGCGCAAGGTGGCGACATTGCTGATGCCGGGGATGGAGATTTTCTTGGCGGGCTTGCTCATCTGGCTGGCCTCCTTCTGGGAAAACGCTCTCGGGACACGGGATCAGGACGGCAGGTGCTCCAGCACGTTTTCGGCGGAGGACACCTTGAACTCGCCCGGCGCCTCGACGTAAAGCGCCCGGACGACGCCGTCTTCGGCATACAGGGCAAACCGCCGGCAGCGCATGCCCATGCCGTTGGCGCTGGCATCGAGCTCCAGCCCCAACGCGCGGGCGAGGTCGCCGTTGCCGTCGGACAGCAGGGGCAGGCCATCGGGCACGTGTTGCTCCCGGGCCCAGGCCTGCATCACGAAGGGGTCGTTGACCGATACGCCGATCACTGCGATGCCGCGGCGGAGGAAGTCGTCCAGATGCTCCACGTAGCCAGGCAGATGACGTGCCGAGCATGTGGGGGTGAACGCGCCGGGTACGCCGAACAGCACGGCCTTGCGTCCACGGAACAAGGTGCGGGTATCGATGTTCTCGATGCCTTCGCGGATGCGCTTGAGGACGACCTCGGGAATGCGGTCACCAATCTGGATCGACATGCCGGTACTCCTTGATGAACGAAGTATGGGAAAGGCACTGCGAAAATGGCGTCAATGCATTGAAACCATGCGCCGTGGCGTCCATTTGAAGGGGCAGGACAGCATGGGCTGTCGCATGCATGGACATGAAAAGGAGATCGCGATGAACATCCTACGTTATCGCCCGTGGCCGGCACAGGCCGAGTTCCGCAAGGACATCGAGCAGGCTTTCGAGCGTTACATGATCCCGGCCGCCGATGGCGACGCGTCGGCGGTGGTCACTGCCGAATGGGTGCCTGCCGTGGACATCCGCGAAGAGCCGGGGCGTTTCGTGTTGTATGCCGACCTGCCGGGAATGGATCCAGCCGACATCGAGGTATCGATGGACAAGGGCATCCTGACGATCAAGGGCGAACGCAAGAGTGAAACCCGCAGCGAGGGGGCAGGCTTCTCCCGCATTGAGCGCCGTTGCGGCAGCTTCCATCGTCGTTTCGCCTTGCCTGACAGCGCCGATGCCGAGCGCATCACCGCCACCGGCCACCAGGGCGTGCTGGAAATCGCGATACCGAAGAAGCAGGAAACCACGCCGCGTCGCATCCAGGTGGGCGTGCCGCAGGCTTCGGGTGCGGCCCCGATGCAGTGATGGCGTGTTGCGCGCGGGCATTCCGCGACGTGCGCGATGCCCGCGGACGCTAGAATCGTCCGCGACCGCAACGAACCGGCCCGCGCCGCGAGGTGGCGGGCCGTTTCTTTCAGAGGTGATGGATGGAATTCAAGGACTACTACACGACGCTCGGCGTCGAGCCCACGGCGGGCGAGGCGGAGATCAAGACCGCGTACCGCCGGCTGGCGCGCAAGTACCACCCGGACGTCAGCAAGGAGGCCGACGCCGAGGACAAGTTCAAGGCCGTCAACGAGGCCTACGAGGTCTTGCGCGACCCGGAAAAGCGCAAGGCCTACGACCAGTTGCGCGCACAGGGTTACCGCCCGGGCGAGGAATACAATCCGCCGCCCGGTGGTGGCCAGTACCACGGGCACGATGGTGGTTTCGACTTCGAGGACGTGTTCGGCAACGCCGGCGGCGGCGGTGCCGGCTTCAGCGATTTCTTCGAGAGCCTGTTCAACCGCGGGCGTGGTGGTGCCCGTGGCGGCTCGGCGCGTCAGGAAGGCCCGGGCGACACCCGGGCGCGCCTGGCCGTGCCGCTGGAAACCGTCTACCGCGGCGACAGCCTGCGCATCACCATCAACGGCAAGCAGCTGGACGTGAAAGTGCCCAAGGGCATCCGCCCGGGGCAGTCGATCCGTCTGGCCGGGCAGGGCAGCAACGGCGGCAATTTGCTGCTGCAGGTCGAATATGCGCCGCACCCGCAGTTCGAAGTGGACGACCGCAACATCCTCTACACGCTGGAGTTGACCCCGTGGCAAGCCGCGCTGGGCACCAGCATCGGCGTGCCGACCTTGGGTGGCACGGTGGAGCTGAAGATCCCTGCCGGCTCCGACGCCGGGCGCAGGCTGCGCCTGCGTGGCCGCGGTTTGCCGGGAACGACGCCGGGCGACCAGATCGTCGAACTGGAGATCAATGCGCCGGTGCCGGTCAACGATGCCCAGCGCAAGGCTTATGTGCAGTTGCAGAAGGCTTTCGAGGGCAAGAAGGCCGCCGAAAGCTGAAACGGCGTTCCCTCGCGCCTTGCGTGGGCGGCCCATGTGCAAAGCCCGGCATTGCGCCGGGCTTTGCGGTTTCAGGCAGGGGAAGCCGGCGATGCGGGCACGGCACCCTGGCCGAACACGCGTTCGATCACTTCGGCCAGCTGCTCCTCGGAGAATGGCTTGGTGATGTAGGCGCGAGCGCCTTGGCGCATGCCCCACATGCGGTCGGTGTCCTGATCCTTGGTGGTCACCAGGATCACCGGGATGTGGGTGGTGCTGGCATCCTTGTTGAGCGTGCGGGTGGCCTGGAACCCGTTGAGGTTGGGCATCACCACGTCCATCAGGATCAGGTCGGGCAGTTCGGCGCGGGCCACGGCCACGCCGGCGGCGCCATCCTCGGCCGTCAGGGCCTGGTGGCCGAGTTTCTGGACCAGACGCTGGATGCCGAGCAGTTGCGACGGTGAATCGTCGACGATCAGAACGCGTGCCATCGTGTTCCCCTGTGAAGGCTGACCCCCCTGGCCGGCGGGTGAAGTTTAGACGCTCGTCCCCATTCAGGGTAGCGGGGGCATCGGGCCGTCGATCCGCACCAGCGTGCGCCCGAAGGAATCGCCGCGCAGCATCCGTTCGAAGGTGTCTGGCAATTCATCCAGCCCTATTTCACGGGTGCAGATGCGTTCGAGCTGGCGCGGTTTCCATTCCCCGGCCAGCTTTTCCCAGATTTTCTCGCGGATGTCGCGGGCGGTGCCGG